>NZ_JBKVXZ010000002.1:0-18300 GCF_046973065.1 Flintibacter sp.
GCACGCGGCTGTTAACCGCGGTGTCGTTGGTTCGAGTCCAACTGGGGGAGCCAAGTATTGCCGCCACTCGGCGTGGCGGCAATACTTCTCTTGAAGGAAATGCCGATACGGGCCTTTAGCTCAGTTGGTTAGAGCAGCTGGCTCATAACCGGCCGGTCCCGGGTTCGAATCCCTGAAGGCCCACCAGAATGGTTGATCGCCTGACGGGAGTGCCGCAAGCGAGATAGGGGTATAGCTCAGCTGGTAGAGCAGCGGTCTCCAAAACCGCGTGCCGAGGGTTCGAATCCTTCTGCCCCTGCCATTGATTATCCTGAAAACCCCGAGAAATCGGGGTTTTTTGTTATTTTTTTCGAGGGAATGATTTTTGGGAGACCGCGGGTGATGCTCCAATGATGCCCTGAATGTGGTATCTGGTGTCATCTGTTTTTACTGTTTCCGTCTGCTACAGCATCATTTTAGCATCAAAGTTTTGCGCCCCCGGCCGGTTGATTTCCGGTCGGGGGCGCGTTTTTTGGAGGGTGCTTCAGAGATCAAATCCTGCCGTGATCCCTGCCAGACGGGAAGTATCCTTTTTCACATAGTAGAGTTCTGTGATCTCCGAGGTGGAGTGGCCGAGGAGGTCGGCCACCTGCCGGGGAGAGAGGGAGCGGATGGTTCCATCCGGCTGTTTGACTCCATTGACCAGATTGGTGGCGAAGGTGTGGCGGAGGGTATGAAGTCCACGCCGCTCCAGTCCAGCCGCTTCCAGGATGCGGTAATATCGTTTCCGGAAGTTTACCGGCCGGGTATAGCCTCCGTGTTCATCAGAGATGAGTGGGCTGTCCTCTCCGAAGTACCGTTCTGCTCTCAGATCCAGGATGGCGTCCACTGCCGACTGATTGAGGGGCACATCCCGCTTGCTGGAGGTGCTCTTCAGCTTGCCGATCTTCACCTCCCGGCCGCCGATGGATTCGGCGCCTTCCCGCCGGGAAACTTCCTTTACGCCCCGCTGAAGGTGGATGACGCGGTTCTCCAGATCAATGTCACTGTTCAGCAGGCCGAGGGCTTCCCCTGTGCGGAGTCCGGTATTTAGCATCAGTGTATAGGCTGCCGCCTGCTGATAGATGGGTGTCCCGTTTCTCCAGGTTCGGAGAGACTCGGCTTTGAACTTCACGATCTCCTCCGGAGTGAAGATGGTCACAGTTTCGAAGGTTGGCAGATCCTCTTTGCCCTGGCTGGCCATGAAGTTTGACTTCTTGATCATGGGAGCCGCAGCCATCGGATTCTTCTGGATGTACTCCTGCTGGGTTAGGTAGCGGAAGTAGTCGGTGAGGATGTTGTAGACCTTCTTGACCGTGGTGTAGGCGTAGCCCTCGTTCATCCAGTGGTTCAGCAGTGCCTTGATGTCCGCTGAGGTAATGTCGCCCACCACCTTACCGCCGATGATCGGGTAGATCTGATGCTTGGCAGTGCACTCCAGCCGGTCGTAGGTACCACGCTCCACAGAGGGAAATTTGAATACCCGGAGCCATCTGCCCATGCTTTCCTCCAGCTTTGCCTTGGATTCATCTGAGGCTGTGAGCTGGCGGTCGAAGTCGGCAAGGTAGGCGGTGATTTTTTCTTTGACCTCCTGCTTCGTGGTCCCGCAGAAGGACTTTCGCTTTTTGGCACCCTGCTCGTCCGTGTACCAGACCACGCTGTTCCAACGGCCGTCTGTTCGTTTGAAGATGTTTCCGTTTGTCAGTAATTTTCGCTGCATATTCCAGCCCTCCTTTCTCAGCAACACAACATACCACAGAAAAAAGAGAAAGCCAGGGGCTATAGTCACTCTTATCAGAAAAGTAACAATTTGGCCGGAAGCCTTATCTTTGTTTTATGCGGCGCAGCTTTTGAGCTGCCTGGAGGGGAAATCAGGCCCCGGGATATCCCGGGGCCTGATCCTGTTCAGAACAGCTGCTGTCCTTCCTCGGGAGCATCTTTCCGGTGCCCACTTCGGTGCCGCCGCTCCTTTGCCCACGCCTTGCGGTCCATGCGAGCTGGGAGAGTCGTACTGTCCTGCACCGGCATTTGCTGTTCGCTGCCCTCCAGACGGGCCAGGAGGTGGATGATCTGCCCGGTTACAGTAACACCCGCCACATCAGGACACTGACCATTGCTGACACGATGCCCGACGCCAGGAGCGTCAGCAGGATCTTGCCCTGGAAGCGGGCCGAGGCCTCGTCCCAATTCCGGCGGAACTGGGCTTCCAGTTCGGAGAGCTCCCTCATAAACCCGTCGCGCCGCCTCCCATCCTGTTTGTGTTCCTCCTTCATCTCCTGGACCGTCTGGCGCAGGTCCCGGCAGATCCCCTGATGGATGCTGTTGATCTGATTCAGCCAGTCCACCAGATGCTGGCCCGTGGCCAACTCCTTCAGATTTTCCTTGGTTGCCAGTCTCTCCGTATCCGCCCGGATGGTCTCCTGCAAGGTCAAGGTCCTCCGCAGGACTTCCTCCAGCCGCTCCACCGTCGTCATCGGCATAGTGTAGAGGACATTGGGCTGCTGATCCGTCAGTGTAGGCAGCGTCCGCTGTTTCAGCCTGTCCAAGGTCGTGTTGCGCTGTGCGTTGTCGGATTCGAAACTCATCTTCTATCTTCTCCTTCCTGAATTTTTCCTCGTGGAGCTTATCGTCCCGGCACCGCATTCCCAAGGGGGTGATGTAGGTAATACGTTTTCGGCCTTCCTCCCACCGGGCATCGTAGCCCCGGCGCCGCAGCTCGTCCAGGAATTCCTCCCGGCTACCGGCGCGCTCCATGGCCGCCTCGATCACCGCGATCAGCTGAAACTTCCAGCTCTGTCCCCGCATGGCGCTGCGGTACTCCCCCGGCCGGAGGCCCTTGACCTGTTTCTTTTGGCGATACGGCTTAAGGATGGTCAGCCCGTGCTCCCGGCAGATCTGGTCGCTGACCAGCCGCATCCGCTCTAAGGTCCGGGGCGTGAAGTGGAGCTTTTTTCCGGTGTCCGGCTTCACGGAGTTCACTACCAGGTGGGAGTGGAGGTGGGCCCGGTCGATGTGGGTAGCCACCAGCACTTCGCAACCGGGGAAGAACCGCTCCGCCAGCTCCTGGGCGATCTGGTGGGCCTCCGCCGGTGTGACGTGCTCCTGGGGTGAGAAGGACTGGGTGTAGTGGTAGAACCAGGTGCCGCTGGCCTTGCCGTACAGGTTCTTTGTAGCCAGGAAGCTCTGATAGGCCAGATCCGCCGCACAGTTGACACCGGTGAGGTAGCGGGTGCCATCTGTGTCCATGGTTTTCTGCTCCTGGGCCACGTACCGCAGGACGCCGCCCATGGCGCCGGCGGTCTGCTTCTTCTCACGGATGAAGCTGCACGTCGCCATGGGATACCACCCGCCCTTCCACTGTCAGCAGCCGGTTCACCGCCTCGTAGACCCTGCCCAGCGCGGCCGTGGCCTCACTCAGGTCCGCGGACTGGATGTGCCCTTGATGAGCCAGGACGGTCAGCTGGTTCAGATTCCGCCCCCAAGCCCGCAGTTCGCCCAGGAGCGGCTTCAGGTCCTCCACCACAAGGATAGGCGTTTCCAGGGCGGCGCGGAGCAGATATTCCTGCTGGCACAGGCCCGACTGCCGGACTTTGGCCTCGATCTTCCGCCGCTCCGCCGGTGTCACCCGAAAGGCGATGACTCGGTTTCTTGTTCTGGTCTCCATGTCTCTGCCTCCTTTCGCACATAAAAATTCTGGTATGGTGCTGCCGAGAAGCACACCATACCAGAACATTTCCTGGAAAGCCAGGGGTTATGGGAAGAGTTATCAGAACATTCATAACTGCCGGAGGGTATCGGGGAGAGGGGGATTTGGACGTTTCCGCAAAGGTCGCTCACAGCGGCGAAGGAGAGGCGGCAGGGGCACGGATGCCACCCTGGCCCCATTTGTCCGACGCAGCGGTTCACAGGGCCAAACAGGGGCGGAATTGTTGGAGTGGTCAATGGCAGAGAAAAATGGCTCTTCTTTGTCAACGGCATATCAAAATCCAGCAGGCCGCAGAGAGTCCATGGCCGTGCCCTTTTTTCTTTCTGCCCTTCGGTCCTTGGGCCGCAAAAAGTGGGTGTGGGCGCCAGCCCGCAAAACGCGTTTGGCTGCCGACGGCAAGCCAAACGCTCTGCTTGCTCCACCCGTGGGTGGGTGAAATCAACTTCGCCGGTCAAGCGGGTAACGGCGTCACAGGCGCACTCCGCACTGCAAGGGGCAGTACTTTGGGGTTATCCTGCATTTCCCGCATCTTCCGTAGAGCCATCTTCCATAAAGACGCGAACAACGGCCCAAATCCGGCCTATACTTGCTGGGAGGGGCAGGGACGCCCCCCCTCCCAGCATCGGGCCACACAGCGGCCCACAGGGGCAAACGGGAGCGAAATCGCCAGGGACGCCATGATAGAGAAAAAAAGAATCCTTCTTTGTCACAGCATCTCAAAACCCGGCAGGCCGCAAGGCCCGTGCCGGATCTCCCCTTGGAACTGCGGCCAGCGTATAATATGGTGGCTTACCTGTATCTGCTTACTCATAAACCAACTCTGCTGTGGTATGACAATAAACAGCATATTTCGATTTTGGGTGTTACTGCCAGAAGGCACCGGGCATGTGCCCGGCGCCTTCTGGCGCTTATAGGAGAGTAAGAAAGGTGTTGTTTACATCTCTGCGAGCTTGAGGAGCTCCTCCCAGTTGCGGTCCACTTCCTTCTGGACCTCTTCGATCATCCACTCGTTGCCGGGCTTGAACATGTGGGCGAAGCGGCCCTGCATCTTCAGGTACTCCTCTACCGGCAGCTTGTTCTTGGGCTTGTAGTTCAGGATGTACTTGCCCTCGACCACCTCGTACAGCGGCCACACGCAGGTCTCCACCGCCATCTTGGTGACCTCCATCAGCTTCTCGCTGGGATACCGCCAGCCGCGGGGGCAGGGCGCCATCACGTTCAGGAACGCCGCGCCGGGGGTGTAGATGGCCTTGTGGGCCTTCTCCGTGATGTCCTTGAAGTTTCCGATGAACGTGGTCTGGGCCACATAGGGGATGCCGTGGGCCACCATGATCTTCGTCAGGTTCTTCTTCTGCTGCATCTTGCCGGGGATCACCTTGCCCTGAGGGGTCGTGGTGGTGTCGGCGAAGTGGGGGGTGGAGGAGGAACGCTGGATGCCGGTGTTCATGTACGCCTCATTGTCGTAGCACACATACACCATGTCGTGGCCGCGCTCCATGGCGCCGGACAGGCTCTGGAAGCCGATGTCGTACGTGCCGCCGTCGCCGCCGAAGGCGATGAACTTGTACGTGTCATCGATCTTGCCCCGCTTCTTCATGGCCCGGTACGCCGTCTCCACGCCGGAGATGGTGGCCGCCGCGTTTTCGAAGGCGTTGTGGATGAAGCTGTCCTTCCACGCCGTGTAGGGATACATGAAGGTGGAGACCTCCAGGCAGCTGGTGGCGGAGCACACCACCGCCTTGTCCTCCGGGTCCAGGGCACGCAGCACCGTCCGCACCGCGATGGGAGAGCCGCAGCCCGCGCACATTCTGTGGCCGCCGGACAGGCGGTCCTCTTTCATCAGATTTTCTTTCAGACTATATGCCATGACTGTTTTCCCTCCTTATTCCCGGACGTCCAGGTAGCGATAGGTCTCGCCCACCTCGCCGGTGGCCGCGATCTTCTCCAGCTCCGCGAACACGTGCTGGATGCTCTCCACCCGCACGTCGCGGCCGCCCAGGCCGTAGATGTAGTTGATGCCCTTGGGGCCGCTGATGCCGGCGGCATACAGGCTGGCCGTCACCTCCGCGAACATGGGGCCGCAGTGGGCGTTGAAGCTGTCGTCCTTGTCCATCACGGCGAAGGCCTTCACGTTCTTCAGGGCCTCGCAGATGTCCTCGCTGGGGAAGGGACGGAAGGAGCGGACCTTGATCTGGCCCACCTTCTTGCCCTGGGCCCGCAGCTCGTTGATGGCCTCCTTGGCGGTGCCGGCGGAGGAGCCGATGATGACGATGGCCTCCTCGGCGTCGTCCATCATATAGGTCTCGATCAGGCCGTAGGTCCGGCCGGTCATCTCGCCGAACTCCTTGCCCACCTTGCGGATGACGTCCTTGGCGTCCAGCATGGCCTGGGCCTGCTGACGCTTGGCCTCCATGTAGTAGACGGGGGTGGCGTAGGCGCCCACGGCCATCTTCTCGTCCTTATTCAGCAGGTAATGCTGGGGCTTGTACTCGCCCACGAACTCCTTGACCTTCTCCGTCTCCACCAGCTCGATGTTCTCGATGGCGTGGGAGGTGATGAAGCCGTCCTGGCACACCATGATGGGCAGGCTCACCGCCTCCGCGATCCGCATGGCCTGCAGGTAGTTGTCGTAGGCCTCCTGGTTGGTCTCTGCGAACAGCATCAGCCAGCCGGCGTCCCGCACGCCCATGGCGTCGGAGTGGTCGTTGTTGATGTTGATGGGGCCGGACAGCGCGCGGCAGCTCACCGCCAGGGTGATGGGCAGCCGGTCACTGGCCGCCACGTACAGCATCTCCGTCATGTAGCACAGGCCGCAGGAGGAGGTGGCGGAAATGGCACGGCAGCCGGCGGCCTCCGCGCCGATGCAGGTGGACATGGCGCTGTGCTCGCTCTCCACCGCGATGAACAGCGTGTCCACTTCCCCGTTGTCCACGTATGTAGAGAAGTACTGGGGGATCTCCGTGGACGGCGTGATGGGATACGCGCCCATCACATCCGGGTTGATCTGCTTCATGGCATAGGCCACTGCCTCATTGCCGGAAAGTCTTTCTCTGATTCCCATTGTTCCTTCCCCTCCTTATTTCTCGTCCTTGACCATGGTGATGGCCCCGAAGGGGCAGGTGTTGGCGCAGATGCCGCAGCCCTTGCAGAAGAAGTAGTCGAAGTCCTCCCGCTTGCCCTCCTGGTTCACCGGGATGGACATATCCGGGCACACCGGCGCGCACAGCAGGCACTGTTTGCACTTGTCCCAGTCGATCACGGGCTTCATGGTCCGCCAGTCGCCGGTCTCCACCACGCTGGACGTGCCGCCCTCATAAATGTTGCAGCCCGGGGTGATGTCCTTCCAGGTCACGTCCGGGGTCATATCCTTCGCCAGATGACTCATCCTACCTGCACCTCCTCCAGAGATCTCTTCAGCGCCCGCATGTTGCCCTCGATGACCTGGGGCTTGCTGGCGAACTTGTGCTTGAAGGAACCCTCCATGTCCTTGATGAACTCCTCTTCCCCGATGACGCCGGACACCCTCACGATGGCGGCCAGCATGGGGGTGTTGGGGAAGTTCTTGCCCAGCTCCTCCTCGCTGATCTTACCGGCGTCGATGGTGCAGACCCGGCCCTCATAACCCTTCAGCAGGGGCCGCAGCTCCGCGGGGGACTTGCTGGAGTTGATGACGATGGTGCCTTCCTTCTTCAATCCGGCGGTCACGTCCACGGCGGACAGCAGGGTCTCATCCACGACCACCACATAGTCCGGGAAGTAGATGTTGGAATGGACGGTGCTCCGCTCGGAGCTGATCCGGTTGTAGGCGGTGATGGGCGCGCCCATGCGCTCCGGACCGTACTCCGGGAACCCCTGGACGTACTTGCCCGTGTTGAACGCCGCGTCCGCCAGCAGCAGCGACGCCGTCTTTGCCCCCTGGCCGCCGCGCCCGTGCCATCGGATCTCTACAATGTCTTTCATGAGTTTCTTCCCCTCTTTATATAAAATTTGAGATGTTACAGTTCCACGATGGCCTTGATTTGCCGCTTACAATCGCCTGAGAGTAAGGCCCGATGGCTGCAGGAGCTTTTTTGGAATTTGTCTTCATATGAAATTCAGCTCCTTTATACGATATGTAATATGGCAACCGGTCCGCGTCCGAAAACGCGGACCGGTTCCTCGGAATGTCAACTGGACAGATCAGTCAAAAACCTTTAGAGCATTTTCAAAGTCTGCAATCAAGTCATCTGCATCTTCAATTCCAACAGATACCCGGATCATTCCTGGCGTGATACCCATTTTTCTGCGGGTCGCGTCTGGCACACCCATATGAGAGGAGGTCACCGGGTGGCTTAAGGTAGTATGCAGGCCACCCAGCGTCGGGGCATACCGCGGGAACCGCAGTGCCAACATGAACTGATCGATTTTGTCCATGTCTTCTGGCACAATAAAGCTCAGCATGGCGCAGTAGCCGTTTTTGCCGAACATCTGGTCCGCCAATTCCTTCTGGGGATAATCAGGCAGACTGGGATGATTGACGCGGGAGACGTGTTTGTGGGCCGCCAGCACTTTCGCCAGCTTTTCTGCAGTGTGCATGGCCTGCGGCATACGGACGGACGCTGTATTGACGCCCCGCTGGATCAGCCAGGAACTAAAGGGGTCCCCCGGCGTGCCCAGCAGCATGGCCATGGGCTGGATCTTGTCGCACAGGGCGGATGTGGTCGTGATGGACCCTCCGATGGCATCGCTGTGGCCGTTTAGGAACTTCGTCAGACTGTTGATGACGATGTCGGCTCCGAATGTGATGGGCCGGATGGCGATGGGCGTTGTGAAGGTGTTGTCCACCATCAGCAGTGCTCCGTTCTGATGAGCCAGATCCGCTACTGCTCTCAGGTCCACCAGTGTCAGGGTGGGGTTGGAGAGTACCTCGGTATAGATGAGCTTGGTTTCCGGTCGAATGGCTTTCGCTATGTCCTTGTTGTTTTGGAAGTTCACAAAGCTGACCTCAACGCCGCACTTGCTCAACACCTTTGTCATGACCTCAAAGGTCTCGCCGTAAATATTGGAGTTACAGATCACATGGTCGCCGTGCTCCAGAAGGGTCATCAGGGTGCTGGTGATGGCACCCATGCCGGAGGAGAAGATCAGGGACTCCTCGCCGCCTTCCAGGCAGGAGATCACCTCGCCCAAGGCTGTGCGGTTGGGATTTCGGGTGCGCACATAGGTGTAGCCCTTGGTAGCATAGGTTTCCTGGACTTCCTTGAATCCGCGCATGGTGAAGGCAGTGGTCATAAAGCAGGGGATTGTCTCCGGCTTGAGGTCCATGCCGCAGACTTTTTCGCCGCGGTACAGCGCCTCCGTCGTATAAGAATAGTCAGGCATACTCTGGAAAACTCCTTTCTCAACTGTTCAAAAACGTCAGGGCAAAGCCGGTGAAATACTCCGCCGCCTGTTTCATGCAGTCCTCGTCAAGATCAAACCGTGGGTTGTGGTGGGGATAGAGCGGGATCTTTTCCGGGTTTCCGGCACCGATCTGCGCGTAGAGGATCGGCGCCTTCTGCGCGTAATAGGCGAAGTCGTCACATCCCGCATTGCGCTCCGTGCGGATCAGCGCATCCGCGCCGAACAGTTCCGCTGCCACAGCCTCCGACATCCGGGACAGCTCTGCGTCATTCACCACAGCCGGCAGGCCCGGTACGATCTCCACCTCCGCCTGGGCCCGATACGCTGCGGCGGTATTCTCCGCGATCCGTCGGATCGACGTCTCCAACTGGCCGATCAGATCGTTGTTGAAGTACCGGAGCGTTCCGGTCATGTACGCCTCTTCCGCGATGATGTTCTTCCCTGTCCCCGCTTCCAGTGTGCCAATGGTGACCACTGCGGGATCATTGAAATTCAACTCCCGGCTAACCAGCGGTTGCAGATTCATGATGATGGCCGCTGCCGCCACAATGGCATCCACAGCCTGATACGGCATACCGCCGTGGCCGCCTTTTCCCTTGACTCGGATGTTCACGCTGGCGGACGCCGCCATTTTCCCTCCGGCCTCCACGCAGATCTTTCCGACCGGCAGATTGGTGAGAATATGTGTGCCGATGATGGCGCCGCAGTCATCCAGATCCCCGCCGGCCATCATGGCCAGCGCGCCGCTGGGGAAGTACTCCTCCGCAGGCTGGAAGATCAGCTTGACCGTTCCGCGGAACTGGCTGCGGAGCTCCCAGAGTATCTTCGCCGTGGCCAGCAGCTCCGCCGCGTGGGCGTCATGGCCGCAGGCGTGCATGACGCCGTCATTCTGAGAGCGGTAGGGCACGTCGTTCCGTTCCTGAATGGGGAGGGCGTCGATATCTGCCCGGATTCCCAAGACCTTTCCCGGCTGTTTTCCCCGGATCACCGCGATCACGCCGGTCTCCGCCGGCCTGATATAGGGGATGCCCAGCTGCTCCAGCTGATCGATGATGTATTGGGTGGTCTCATGCTCCTGGTTGCTCAGTTCCGGATGCGCGTGGAATCTTCTGCGGGTCTGAACCGCGAAATCGAAGTTTTCCTCGGCCAGCCGCTTGATCTCCTGACAATTCATGGCTGCTCCTTTCCTGCCTCAGAACGGGCCGTAGCCCACCTGGGCACAGATGACGACAATGATGATGGATACCACGAAAATCACAAGGGTCAGGGGCAGATACCACTTGAACCACTTGCTGTAGGGCACGTTGCCCATAGCCAACGCTGCCATGGCAGCCGTCGGCCAGAACAGATTTGTGGGGCCATCGCCCAGCTGGTAAGCCAGGACAGCCGTCTGCCGGGTGATGTCCGCCATATCCGCCATGGGAACCAGCAGGGGCATCACAATTGCCGCCTTGCCGCTGCCGGAGGGGACCAGGAAATTGAAGAAAAAGGTGAACACGTAGATCACCGCGGCGGCCACGCTGGAGCTGGTCTTGTTAATCAGCAGAGAGGCGTAATACAGTACGGTGTCGATGACGTTGCCCTCTGTGAGGATCAGGATGATTGCCCGGGCAAAGCCCACCATCAGAGCCCCCATCAGGACCCCCTTGGCGCCGTCGGTAAAGCCCTGTGCCATCTCGTTGGGCTTCTTGCCGTCCACGGCAGCCACAACGATGGACATTCCCAGTAGATAACCGCCGATGGTGCTGCCCTCCCACCAGCCGAGGCCTACAATGCCGAAGATCAGGCCGCAGAAGCCCAGCAGCAGGACGGCCATGGTGAGCTTCTTGCGGGCCGTGAATCCGGCTGCGCTGTACTTACTCTCGATGCTCTCTTCCTCCGCAACCGCCACATTGTACATCAGACTGCGGGTGGGATCCTTTTTGATCCTGGCTCCGTACCAGAGGACATAGCCGATGGCAAGGGCCATCAGTACCACGTAGACGAGAAGCCGAACGCCGATACCGGAGAATAGAGGCAGCTCGGCGATCTGCTGGGCAATGCCGGTGGTGTACATATTCATGGGACCGGCGGTGAAGCCCATCATATTGGCCAGCATGACCATGGCAAAGCCCACGATCGCGTCATAGCCCATGGCCTTTGCCAGCATGATACACAGCGGGATGAATGCATAGCAGCTCTCCGACACACCCAGCATCGAGCCCATCAGAGAGAACAGAATCATGATGACCGGGATGATCAGCGCCGAAAAACGCCTCATTTTTTCAATGGAGCTTGCGATGCCGTATTCAATGACCCGGGTGGTGTTGATGATGCCGAACGCACCGCCGTACACCAGCACCATGGATACGATGCTGGCGGCGTCGATCAGCCCGTCCGGGATGGCCTGCAGCATTCCGAAAATGCTGACAGGCGTCTGCTCGATCTGCTGGTAGGAGCCGTCCTCCACCAGCGTGGTGCCGGTCGCCTCGTCCACATACCGGTTATAGGTTCCTGCCGGCAGGACATACGTCAGAACTGTGGCACAGACGATCATAATCAGGATCAGGACAAATACATGCGGGGCCCGTATCTGCTTTTTCTCCTTCATGGCGTTCTCTCCTTTTTCGCATATAGGATCGTGAGTTTGGCCAACTCCTTATATGAAACTTTAACATTACAGAGCAGTTCAGAGTCAATCCCGAAATCGAGAACATTTCCACAAAATCCACCGGCTGATTTTGTGATCATTCTCCTGTAAACGGACGCAAACCTTATAGCCCGCTATAGAGTCTCTCACTGGACTTTTATTGTGCTTGCTCCTATAATGAAATCCGTGGATCAGATCTGCAGCACTCTGAAGTTCGAGGGGAGCGTGTGGCATGAAAGACAGGAAAAATCAGTATTCCATCGGGGAAGTGGCCGCTCTTTTGAATATCTCGCCGCAGACACTGCGGTTCTATGATAAAAGCGGTGTGGTCGTGCCGGATTTCATCGACCAGAAGACAGGCTATCGATATTACAGCTACGATCAGATCAGCTATATCAGCCGGGTGAGATACCTCCAGCAGTTTGGATTCAGTCTGGAGGAGATCCGAAATGCACTGGCGTCCAATGACATCCGACAATTCCGCTCTTTTCTGCAGCGGCGTCGCGAGGACCTGCGGGCCAAGGCGGAGCACCTGACCGGCCTGCTGGAGGATCTGGACTGGTACATCGGGTATTACAGCTATCTGGAAAGCCACAACTTCAACGGCTTTCCCTACTATCAGCAGGAACCGGAGCGGTATCTCCTGGCCGAGCCCCTCCATCCGGACGAAGATATTTATGGAACCGCAGGAAAACGCCTGACAAAGTTGCAGCAGAGTCCCCTGTTCTCTCAGGCCCACTTTTTGCGGGCGCATGGATACATTCTGGATTTTTCTGCATTACTGTCCGGCAGAATTGTACCGACGCATTTCTTTGTCTATCTCCGGCAGCAGCTGCCGCAAAGCCATCCGAATCTGATGACCATTCCGGCTGCCCCGTTTCTCTGTGTACAGTCCAGAATTTTGGCCGAACCATTTGACGGAAGTTCCCTTCGCCGCTATTTTAAGGAGCCGCAGAAGCACCGCCTTGTTCTTGCCAACGAATATGAGGACAACTTCACTGCTTTTCAGGATTGCATCTATGAAATTCAAATCCAGGTCTAATTGCATCTGATATGAAAATGGAGTCTATTCCGTTCGCTTTCTGTGACACGATTTGCCTGTGGGAGGAGCCCCTGCTCCAATTACCTGGAACTTCTGCACATCAAGATTGATTATATATGATTTTCTATCCGTCAGCGCCCTATTGTGCCCGCAGAGATTGACCAAAATCCGCTCCTTTTCTCCATAAACAGATCCTGGCACAGATTTTCTATGCCAAAAGGCTTTCCAAGGTAAACGTCAAATAGAGAGATTCAAAAAATGCTCATAAAACAAAAAAAGAGGATTGACAAAAGCTTCAGTATAGAGTATAATCCCTATTGTTCTGTGCGGCGGGTGCGTTGTTCCGAAGGGCGAGAGCATCAATTAAGCATCAGAACTGTGAAGAACGAACCGCTATGGATTGGTAAGTGTTTGGGACGGTAGGGGAACGTTGTATAGGAAGTTGTTCTCCACAGCCACTCCAAAACCGCGTGCCGAGGGTTCGAATCCTTCTGCCCCTGCCATTGATTATCCTGAAAACCCCGAGAAATCGGGGTTTTTTGTTATTTTTTTCGAGGGAATGATTTTTGGGAGACCGCGGGTGATGCTCCAATGATGCCCTGAATGTGGTATCTGGTGTCATCTGTTTTTACTGTTTCCGTCTGCTACAGCATCATTTTAGCATCAAAGTTTTGCGCCCCTGACCAGTTATC
Organism: Flintibacter sp.; assembly: GCF_046973065.1. NCBI lineage: Bacteria > Bacillati > Bacillota > Clostridia > Eubacteriales > Flintibacter > Flintibacter sp. The sequence goes on from NZ_JBKVXZ010000002.1 coordinate 13,470, forward strand.
TGCTGGCCAGGGGAGTTCTTTTTTACGTGCCTCAGGGATCGAATCCTGCCGTGATTCCTGCCAGGCGGGAGGTATCCTTTTTCACGTAGTAGAGTTCTGTGATCTCCGAGGTGGAGTGGCCGAGGAGGTCGGCCACCTGTCGGGGAGAGAGGGAGCGGATCGTTCCATCCGGCTGTTTGACGCCGTTGACCAGATTGGTGGCGAAGGTGTGGCGGAGGGTATGAAGTCCCCGCTGCTCCAGCCCAGCCGCTTCCAGGATGCGGTAATATCGTTTCCGGAAGTTTACCGGCCGGGTATAGCCTCCGTGTTCATCAGAGATGAGAGGGCTGTCCTCTCCGAAGTACCGCTCCGCGCTTAGAACCAGAATAGCATCCACCGCTGCCTGATTGAGGGGCACATCCCGTTTGCTGGAGGTACTCTTCAGTTTGCCGACTTTCACTTCCCGGCCACGGGTGGATTCGGTGCCTTCCCGCCGGGAAACCTCTTTTACGCCCCGCTGGAGGTGGATGACGCGGTTCTCCAGATCGATGTCGCTGTTCAGCAGTCCGAGGGCTTCGCCTGTGCGGAGTCCGGTGTTCAGCATCAGCGTATAGGCGGCCGCCTGCTGATAGATGGGCGTCCCGTTTCCCCAGGTCCTGACAGCCTCCGCCTTGAACTTTGTGATCTCGTCCGGGGTGAAGATGGTCACAGTTTCGAAGGTTGGCAGATCCTCCTTGCCCTGGCTGGCCATGAAGTTTGACTTCTTGATCATGGGAGCCGCAGCCATTGGATTCTTTGGGATGTACTCCTGCTGGGTGAGGTAGCGGAAGTAGTCGGTGAGGATGTTGTAAACCTTCTTGACCGTGGTATAGGCGTAACCCTCATTCATCCAGTGGTTTAGCAAGGCTTTGATATCTGCCGAGGTGATGTCGCCAACCACTTTGCCACCGAGGATCGGGTAGATTTGATGCTTGGCGGTACACTCCAGCCGGTCGTAGGTGCCCCGTTCCACAGATGGGAATTTGAATACCCGGAGCCATCTGCCCATGCTCTCTTCCAGCTTTGCCTTGGATTCATCTGAGGCTGTGAGCTGGCGGTCGAAGTCGGCAAGGTAGGCGGTGATTTTTTCTTTGACCTCCTGCTTCGTGGTCCCGCAGAAGGACTTTCGCTTTTTGGCACCCTGCTCGTCCGTGTACCAGACCACGCTGTTCCAGCGGCCATCTGTCCGCTTGAAGATATTTCCGTTTGTCAGTAATTTTCGCTGCATAGTCCAGCTCTCCTTTCTCAGCAACACACAATACGGCAACCGCAGGCGAATAGTCACCCTGAATGGCGAATACCCGCATCCAGCTGTGGGGCGGGAAATCAGAAAAAAGGACCTCCGGGCAGTGCCCGGAGGTCCTTTTTTCTGATGGTTACAGCGTCAGAACGCCGGCGGGGAAGGGGTTAGGCCTTGGTAGCAAGATCGCCCTGCACAACCGCAAAATCGTACTCATCCTCCAGATCGGCCGTCGCCAAGGTGATCTTATCGCCTGTGCCGAAGACGGTGGCGCCCTTCAGGGAAACGGTCACGCTGGTATTGTCGCTGTTCCATGCAACAGTATAGTCAGTAGTAGCGAGATTACCAGCGCCACCAGACTTATCTGCGTCATACACATTGAGGGTCGCAGAGCCCACAGTGACAGCCCGGTTGAAGCTCAGGGTAACGGACTTGCCATCCGCAGCCCAGTTGGTTTCATAGCTCAGCTTCGCAACAGGAGCGACCTTCACGGTGGTGGTGTTCAGCGTCACATTGCCCTTGACGGTGAAGTCGGCATTGTCGGTCAGCTGTGCCTTGGACAGGACGAACTCCAGGCCCAGACTGGGGATGGACACCTTATAAGCAGACGCATCCGCAGGATTGCCGCTCAGGGTGGCACTCAGGTTATAGACCTCACCCTCCGTGATGTTGGCAGTGCCAGTGGTCAGAGAGCCGGGAGTGACAGCAATGGTCAGCTTCAAGCTGCTGGCATCTCCAGCACCGGCCACACCAAAGGCGCTCAGGTTGTCGCCGCTGGAAGTGAGGGTATTGGTGTAGTCATACTTCGCCTTCGCAGCGCTCAGGCCGGAGATCTCCACCACAACCTCAGCAGTCTGGGCAACCGTCAGGGAGCCTGCAGTTACGGAAGCATTCGCAGCACTGGTCGTAGCAGCCTTGACAACGGTATCGCCCTGCTTGATGGTGTAGGAGATGTTGTCGGTAGAGGTGGTCTTCAGCTGGAAGCTGATGGAGCCAGAGCCAGCAGTGGTGCTCACAGCAGCAGTGGGCAGAGTGGTGAAGTTTGTAGTATTTTGCGCAATCTCCGTCTTGGTATCCGCATTGACGTAGCGGACGTTCACATGGGTGAAGCTTTCGCTCACAACCTCCAGGGTGATGGCCTCATCGCCGGTCGTGGCAGTGGGCACACTCACATTGGCAACCTTGCTGCCGGAGGCAAAGGTCAGAGTGCCGTTGCCGGCAAACTTGCCGTCAGCAAAGACGTTCACAACCACGGTGGCTGCGGCACTCAGGGGCACGTGAGAGGGCCGCTCATAGGTGCCGAGGATCATGGTGGTGCCGAAGCCGGCCCGGGCGTTGAAGCTCAGGGTGCCAGCCTTGGACACATCGCCGTTGAACTCCTTGTCCTTGGTGAACTGCTGGACAAACAGGTAGGTGATCTGGCCGTCCTCCAGGACGAAGGTGGCAACGTCGGTGTCAGACTTCCGGACGTTCTTGATGTCGCCCTCGGTGATGACGCCGTCATCATCCAGCAGGAAGACCTTCACGCCGGTGTCCACGGTCAGGGTGTACTTGGCAGTGCCGTTGGCGCCGCCCAGGGTGATGGTGTAGTTCTCGTTCAGCTTCTCGGTGCCGGTGACGGTGTCATAGTTCACGTCCGCAGAGAAGGGAGCGGCAGAGTTGACCTGGGTCAGCTCGGTGATCACGCCGTCATCGTACTGGGGAGACACGAAGACCATGTTCTCGTTCACCATGGCGCCGGTGTCGCCGGGAACCAGCAGGGCGTTGGCGGGGTCATACAGCTTATCCAGCGTGGACTGGACCAGGACCTCCTTGATCTCGCCGTCCACCACAGCGTTGTAGCTGTAGTAGTCGTTCTTGGAGATGAAGGTGTGCTTGGACTCGGAGTCCTCTGCCAGGAACACGATGTTCCGGCTGCCGGCAGAGATGTAGTCGGCGTCGGTGGCGTCAATGAAGGCGATGGTCACCATGTTGCCGCTGCGGCAGTACAGGGACACGTCCACATCACCGGTACCGGCCTTTGCGCTGGTATCAGCAGTAATGGTGGGGGCGTTCTTGATGCCGGTGTAGGCGCGGTAGCTGGTGCCGTTCTTCACCACAAACACGGTGGCGCTGTTGGCGAAGTAGGTCGCAGCAGTGCCGTTCACGGTGAGGTTGATCCGGGCGTCGCTGTTGACCATGTCGAAGGAGCTGTCATTCTTGACGTTGAGGGTCTCAACAGCCTTCAGGCGGTAGTCACCGTCCTCCAGGGCCTTGGTCACAACGATCTTGGCGCCGGCATCACCGATCTGCTTCTCGGTGCCGCTGGTGTAAGTGTTGATGACGCCATCCAGGTAGTCCTTGGTGGTGTCCACGGTTTTGGTCTTGCCGTCGTAGGTCACCAGGGCGGCCTTGTCGGTGTTGAACACCACGCTGCCGCTCTGCAGGGCCCGCAGGAAGGCATAGTCAGCGATGTTGTACTCGGTCTCCTCCACATAGATGGCATAGCCATAGTCGTCCAGATAGACCACATACTCGCTGTCCACATCCAGGCGGCCCTCACCGTACTCGGTGCCGTACTTGTTGGAGAACTTATAGGTCTCCTCGCCCAGGCTCACGCTCTTGGTCAGAACCAGCTTGGACAGGGCACCGGTGACGGACTCGGCCTTCACCACGGACTTGATCTCCTCGTCGGCGTTGGAGTAGGTGAAGAGCACGATGTCGTCGCTCTCAAAGCCCTCGGTCTCAAACTCGTCGCTGGGAGAGAACTTGGCGGGCATCCTGCCCTCGTTGGTGGTGTCGCTCAGGGTGATGTAGGCGTCCTTGTTGCCGGACGCGGCCACAACCTTGTTGACCTCAGCCACATAGGTGTTGATGCAGGCGATGGTCACATCGTTGGTGTCCTCGTCCAGATAGGCTTCCACCAGGGTGCCGTTGCCCACGCTGCACTTGTCAGTGCCGGCGAACTTCAGGTCGGCGATCTTGGCGTCATTGCCCTTGGAGACCTTGGCCAGCTCAGAGGCCAGGACGCCGTCCACATAGACCTCGGCCTTCTCGTCCTTATCGGTCATGCCCAGGTCTGCATAGATGGTGCCCAGGGTCACGTTCTCGGTGTAGGAAGCGCCGGCGGTCTTGGGATAGGTGCCGATCTCTACGCCCTTGTTGGCCCAGCGGTTGGAGGGGCGGCCGAAGGAATCCACAACGCTGCGCAGGGTCAGCTTGTCGAAATACTGCTCGGCAAACTGCACAAAGCCGTCGTCGTCGATGTTGCCGTCGTTATTGGTGGCAGTGCCCCAGGCCTTATCCTGGGCCTTGTTGCCGGCGACAGTCACGGTGGCGCCGTTCACGTTGACGGTGGTCTTGGCGTCATACTCCACCATGGTGGCCTTCAGCATGTTGCTGGCGTACAGGGCAGCCTCTTCACGGGTCACGGCCTTGGAGCCCACGAACTCGTCGTTGCCGTCGTCCAGGCCGATACCGGCGGCCTGCTTGATGACGGAGACGGACCAGTTGCCGCCGGTGTAGCCCTCGATGGAGCTGTCATAGCCCAGAGCGCCCAGCAGCATCTTCATGAACGCATTGCCGCTCAGGGTG
>NZ_JBKVXZ010000002.1:18592-170034 GCF_046973065.1 Flintibacter sp.
TGAAGTCCTTGGCGCCGGCGCTGACGGTGACCAGAGACATGGTCATCACCAGAGCAAGCACCAGAGAAAGGAACTTCTTCATTTGGGATTTCTCCTCCTTTAAAATATTTGCGGTCCGCCGGTATGCCTGCCGCCGGGTCTGAGATTCGTGTGGGGGCTAGCCAACCAACTTGTGTCGGCCTACACCAACCACAGAGCCGGCCGCCAGTGACACTCCCGCCGTCCGCAACGCCAATGTAAGGGAAATTTTGGCCGCTGTCCAGCGTTTGGCGACTCTTTTAACTTAATTGAAAAACGGGGTGCCACTTGCCGGGAGATGTTTGTTTCCCTGCTGTAACATATCCAGAGTTTGTAAGTTTTGGTGAAAACGAAGGTGGGCCGACAGACCCACCTCTCGCCACTTATAAAACCTCCTCCTGCTCGGGGAGATAGTACTGTTGCCCCACACGCACCAGACGGCCGTCCTCTACCATGTGCCGCAGAATCAGGGCGCATTGGCGGTTCCCGATGTGCAGCAGGGCAGCCAGGTCCTGACGGTAGGCACTGCCGCATCGCTCCAGAAATACTCGGATTACATCGTATTGCCGGTCCGGCGGCACCACCTGGCCGGCAGGGTAGTACTTCCGCCCCACACGCACCAGACGGCCTTGGACTGTTAGCTGCCGCAGCCGCTCATAGGCCGCCGCCTCAGAGAGATTCAACAGGCTCATAGCGTCCCGCCGGGTGATGGCGTCCTGGCTTTCGGCCAGTTCCAGCAGACGGGCATTGTCGACTTCCCGGCGTTCCTGGCGGCACAGATCCCCCAGGCCCACGTGCTCAATGCCGCCTCGAATCAGGGCCGTCCGGACCAGCTTGGAAAGGCGCGGCTGGTCTACCGGGCGCCTGGAGTTGGGAGAAAGCAACACATGGGGATCGTCGTCGAGACAACGCCGGTTCCATGTCTCTCGCAGCAGCCGCCGCAGGGTTACGCCCAGAGACAGGTCCCGATCCGGCAGATGGATGACACCCTGGTCCAGGTCCACCTGGGACCATGTAAGAGCTAAGATCTCCCGGGCTTGCATCCCCAGTTTCCAGCCCAGCCACAGGGCCAGTCCCACCAGGGAGCTCCCCTGGGACTGGAGAACCTTCCACAGGAGAAAGGCATAGGCCTCCGGCGGATCCTCTGCAGGAGCGGGCTGTGTCCGGGGCAGATAATCGGAAAAGGTGGCATAGAGGGTATGTACAGCGATGCCGCTGATCCGGGCCACGTATGGCCAATCGTGCGCCTCCAGCTGGCGGATGATGAAATCGTGGCGAAGATCCATCAGGCTGATGCTGGCGATGCCCGCCCGGTCCAGAGCCTGCCGAGCCAGCCGGGAAATGGACTCTCGCGGCATCTGTTGCCGACGGCGGTCCGATACCACTACATACGGGGTGACACCATCCAGGAAGGCGTATCGATCCAGCAGGCAGGACGCAGTTTCCTCCTCCAGCGGGACAGTCCGATCCGGCAGGTGAATCCCGCCCTCATCCGGGGCGATATCCGCCCAGGTTAAGCGTTGCATCTCCTCTCTGGTCAGCCCTTGCTTCCAGGCCAAGCGGAGGATGATGCCTGCCGCCGTGTGCCGCTCGTCTGCCAGAAGGCGAACCATGGCCGGTTCGTCCGGCCGATTGAAAGTTATCTTTCCCATATGCGTCTCCTCACGGCCGGGCTCAGAAAGTGTTATCATCGTGATACATATGAACGAGTCCTCTTTTCTCCGGCACTCCCCGACAGGAGCGCCACCCGGTCAGATGCGGCGGTGCCCCGCCGCAGACGCGCCTGTTGTTTTCGACTTTTCCAGCGCTTCTCTATGCGCTGTTTGCCGCCATTTTGTGTGTTATGTATTGGCTGCGGACCTTCACTGGACTGTTGTCGAGCCATCCTCATGCATAGGTCCATCAGGCCCTGAAGCACAGCGCTGTACCAGTATTTTCTCTAGACTTCCCCACATAGCGCCTGCCGGTCGGGGTCCTGGACATTCCCCCGTATGCCGCTGGTCTTGAATGGATCTCAACAGGTGGCTCATTCCATTTCGTCACAGAATCAACATTCCATCCCGTGCCCAACTGACTCAGATCGAGAAACCCGGTGGAAAAAGCGCAAAAAAAGAGCCCGTGCGGGGAGCACGGGCATGAAAAATGGCACAAGGATTCAAGCCGGATAAAATTTGACGTTTTTCCGGCTCTGTTCTGCTGCCCAAAGGGGCGAATCCCTCTTGCAGGCAGGTGTCCTTTGTGGTAAAATTTATTTATAAATATGTAGAACAGGTTATTTTTTTGCGATCATCTTGTCGGAATGTTGATTCTGAGATTATGACACAAGCCCCAGCCGGTCCAGTGCTCTCTGGTGCTCCGAGCCGGAGGTCACCAGGTAGATGCGGGTAGTCTCAATGCTGCTGTGCCCCAGCAGGTCCGCCAACTTGACGATGTCCCGACAGACCCGGTAAAAGACTGTGGCGAACAGGTGTCGCAGGTTATGGGGAAACACCTTGCTTGGCTCCACACAAGCGTGCTTGCACAGCCCTTTCAGTTCTGCCCAGATCTGACGGCGGCTCAGCTCTCTTCCGCTTCTGGTGCGAAAGATCGCGCCAGAGGCGATCTTTTGTTTCTGCGCGTATTTCAATAGCTTGCGGCGGAGCTTTCCCGGCAACAGGATGGTGCGGATCTTGCCCTTGAGGGATATCTCCGCCTTGCCCTGACGAATGGCTTCCACTGTGACATATTTTACTTCGCTGACCCGGATACCCGTGGCTCCGATGGTCTCCACCAGCAGCCCCAGTCGGTCCCGCCCAAGCTGATAGGCCGTGTTCAAAAGCCGCTGGTAATCGTCTTTAGTCAGTTCCCGGTCAGCGTCCCGGAATAGCCGACGCTGAACCTTCAGGAATTTTACCCGGCAGTCGTTGAGGCCAAGGAATTCCAGCAGACTGTTTAAAGCGGAGAGCATGGCGTTGATAGAGGTGGGCGCGTAGTGTTGCTCTACCAGGTGGTTTTTCCACTCCGCGGTCAGCTCCTTGCTGATCTTCTGCCCGTTCGCCCAAGCAGCGAACGCCCGAATGTCCCGGAGATACTTTTCCAGGGTGGCTTCGCTCTTCTCCTCCAGCTTGAGGTGCTGGGCATATCCCTGAATCTGATACCCTGTGAGTCTTTGTTCTGACATAACAATGAATCCCCCTCGATTTTGCATATTGATATTGTACAGGAAAGGCGGAAACAACGAAGCCCACAGCGGCTATTACCGCTGTGGGCTTCGTTCCCATTGCGCCGTAAAGATAGGATTGCCACCGGTGCCTAGGAGATATGCGAGCTTTTAGCTTTTCTTTTCATAATTATTCGGTGCGCCCTTGTGTCAGCGCGACTTCGCCTGCGGGAAACGGTGGGGTTCCGCCACGCACTGATCCAGCACCGCCCCGCAGCGCCGACAGATCAGGTATTTCAGCCGGATCTCCAACACTCTATGATATTTGAAGGTCACCAGGGCCTCTCCATGCTGCCAGCCATCTCCGATATCCTGTGACCACCAGTACTGACATCTTGTAACAGGAACTTATGCCATGAATATCTGCTCCTCTCGGCTTCTTATGGCAAACACACAATATCGGAAGCTACCTCATAAGCCGAGTGAACTCTTGTAAAGCGCCGGATGCGGCGTGTAGAAAACCTTTTGCCCGAATTATTTATTATCAACAGGTACTTGGAAAATTTTACCTGCAACACTTTGGTAGCCAAGTTGTGCCGCGATTATAATGACGCAAAATAGAGTGAGAGATGATAGAGATGCTGGAGGAAAAGAATCTGCAGGCGATTTCCCATCTGATGGCCCAGTAGAAGTAGAAAATGGTTCTGGAGATGGCGCAACAGAAAAGAGCTATCAGTGAGACAATGGTACTCATGGAGGCCTATCTTGATCCAAAGTTCAATGCGCTTTCCGAACGGCTGGACAGTATTGAGCGCAAGAGGATGCCATGGACATTATGGAAGATCGCATGGATGATTTGGAAAAGACAGTTGATCCCCACACCTGGCAAATCAGCGAACTGAAGAAACCCAGTAATAGCTTCTGCTCGAAAGCTCTCTCTTGTCTTTGATATAGCGCATATCAACATTTGATTGCCCCCTGTTTGGATAGGGGGACAACAGCATCAGAAAAGCATCAGAATGGCAAAAAGTGAACCGATGCAAACTAGCAAGCGTTTGGGACACTAAGGAGAAGTTTATATAAAGTGCAGATATCCACAGCCACCCAAAACTGCGTGCCGGGGGTTCGAATCCTTCTGCCCCTGCCATTGATTATCCTGAAAACCCCGAGAAATCGGGGGGGGTGTTGTTTTTCCGTAGAAATGATTGCAAACGTCAAGCAAAAAGGCGTAATAAAGGAGCGTGGGCGTGGCCAAGCCACACCCACGCTGGGAGAAGGTGTCAGGACAGTGCATCCAACACCGCATCAAGCAGGTGCAGAAGATTCTCTGCCCAACAACCGCCTTGGCTGCCAGCCCGGGGGCTTCCGTCAGCACATGAATGAAATAGCGGTAGGGAGCAAGGCCGTTTTCCTTTGCGGTTTCAATCAAGCTGTAAATCATTGCGCTGCTCTGGGCCCCACCTTCCGTATTTGCAAACAGCCAGTTTTTCCGTCCCATTACAAAGGGTTTTACACTGCGTTCCACACCGTTATTGGAGATCTCCAGCCGCCCATCTTCCAGAAATCGGATCAGGTATGGCCACTGTTCCCGCAGATAATACAGTGCCCTACCCAGCGCGGACTTCGGCGCAGCAGCGCTCTTCATCTCAGCCCATACCAATAAAGCGTCCATCACCGGCTTGGACGGGGCCAGGGGCTGTTCATATCGTTCTTCCGGCGACTGTCCCGCCAATTCCTGTTCAATTCCAAAGAGGGGGTTGCAGTACTCCGGCTCCTCCAGTGCCGCACAACCTGCGCGTTGGTCCTTCGGCAGGACATTCACCATGCAGATACGCCCAGCAGCCAACTGCCCGGATGTTTTCAGGCAACCGGTGGTAATCAGCGCAGCCATCCGAGTCACCCGGAGAAACCCTCCAGAAAGGCAGCCGCGTTCTCCGCCTTCTGGGTAGGTACAGCACAATGGGGTACTTCGCGTCCCCCGCTGATGTGGTACAGCCACATATAGCATTTGCTCCGGGCTGTTCGGCCCTCCAGCTTCAGCACCTGCAGCGTGGTTTCATCCGCGTGGAGCACCTGCCGTTGGATGAGCCGCCTGTGCAGTTCCTCATATACCAGTTTCAGAGCCAGTCCTCCGCCACCCGCAGCACTCAGTTGCTCATGGTCTGCCGGCTCAACTGCACGCCTGCCCGGTTCCACTCCTGCTCCTGCCGGTACAACGGTGCATACATCACAAATTTCTGCACCATGATGTGGGCGACCGCCTCCGGGGAGGTATAGCTGCCGGGAATCAGGGCGGGGAACCTTTCCGCCTTGTGGATCGGTGTCTCTGTCCCTTCCTACTTGCATTTGGGGCAGGCGTAGGTAAAATAAATGTCTTCCCGGAGCCTTACCTGGGCCGGGATCATCACCAATGTGCGTCGGACGTCCCTTCCAATCTCCATCATGGCTGTGCCACGGACGGGACAGTTCAGTTCGTTTCCCGGGATGCGGTGTTCCACTACCTCCACAGGCACATTGTCCGGCAGACGCTCCTCCAGCCAGGAGGAGCGCCTGGTATGGGCGGCTACCCGCGTCTCTATTAACCCATCAGCTCTTCTTCCAGCCGCTCTGAGGACACCCCATAGAGTTTCTTCCTGTTCAGGAGAGCCCGTTTCAGAAGCCAGTCCAGTTTCTGGTTCAGTTCGTCTCTTTCCGCTTTCGGAGACTCATATTCCGCCCGTGAAATAGTTACCATCTCTGGGGCGCTTGTCCCATAATTTCTTTCATTTTTCACGGGTTAATCATACTATACTTGAACCCAAAATTGAATTTCCAGTGATTCCAGATGTTTTTCTGACTAAATTATATGCAGGTCATCCCCCGGCGGTGGGCCTTTGGCTGCTCTACCTTCAGCCCCTCCATCAGCCAGCGGTACTGCTGCGGCATCAACTGCCGTGCCTCGTTTGTAGAACCCCTTGATCCGATTCCGCCGTCTGTCGCAGAACAGAAACAGCATATTGGTGAACGGGTCCAGTTTAAACTGCCCCCTGCACCATAGCCGCCGACCCATCGATTCCTTTCCGCAGATCCGTATAACCGCAGGCAATACATACCTTGTCTGCTCCGGTGAAGTTACTCAGCATGATTTCAGCACCTGGAAAATCTCCCTCACTACAGCCGTGTCCGCACCTCCTCACCTGAATAGATGTCTGATTTCACTTTTCCAATCTGGATACTGACAACCACTCCACCCATCGTCTGCCGCTCAAGCGGCGATGGGAGTTCTGCAAAGGCTACCGGTGGCTGTGGTACTGAAGTTGCGGACATAAGTTCCGTGGCTGCCGACGAAAGGCTCTTCCTTTTCCCAGCGGTAGTAGGTCCCTGTCGAAATATTGTGTTCCGCATGCCATCCCCTTACGCTCATGCCGCTGCTATGGCAGTCTATGAGCTGTGTCCTCTTTCAAGGCACCTCCCAAAATGAGAATTAGTATCTCACATCTTCTTCAGCTTTTTAATCCGCCCTCAGCCCTTGCCTCAGAGGCCTCAGAGAGCGAATCCTGCCAGGATCCCTGCCAGGCGGGAGGTATCCTTTTTCACGTAGTAGAGTTCTGCGATCTCCGAGGTAGAGCGGCCGAAGAGGTCAGCGACCTGCCGGGGGAGAGCACGCGGATCGTCCCATCCGGTTGTCTGATGCCGTCGACCAGATTGGTGGCGAAGGTGCGGCGGAGGGTATGGAGCCTCCTCTGCTTTAGATTAGCCGCTTCCAGGATGTGGTAGTACCGCTTCCGGAAGTTTACAGGACGGGTATGGCCTCCGTCTTCATCAGAGATGAGTGGATTGTCTTGACCGAAGTACCATTCTGCTCTCAGAGCCGGGATGGCATACTGCTGCCTGGTCGAGAGGTATATCCAGCTTGCTGGAAGAGCTCTTCAGTTTGCCGATTTTGACCTCCCGACCGTTGGTGGATTCGCCCCCCTCCCGCCGGGAGATCTCCTTCACGCCCCGCTGGAGGTGGATGACCTGGTTCTCCAAGTCGATGTCGCTGTTCAGCGGGCCAAGGGCTTCCCCTGTGCGGAGGCCGGTGTTCAGCATCAGCGTGTAGGCGGCCGCCTGCTGGTAAATGCGTGTTCCGTTGCCCCAGATGCGGAGCGCCTCGGCTTTAAACTTTACGATTTCATCTGGGGTGGAGATAGAAACAGTTTCGAAGATTGGCAGATCCTCTTTGCCTTGACTGGCTATGAAGTTTAACTTCTTGATTATGAGAGCCGCAGCCATAGGGCCTTCGGGATGTATTCCTGCTGGGTCAGATAGCGGAAGTAGTCGGTGAGGATGTTGTAGACCTTCTTGACCGTGGTGTAGGCGTAGCCCTCGTTCATCCAGTGGTTCAGCAAGGCTTTGATGTCCGCCGAGGTGATGTCGCCAACCACCTTACCGCCGATGATCGGGTAGATCTGATGTATGGCGGTACACGCCAGCCAGTCGTAGGTACCGCGTTCCGCGAAGGGAAATATTAAATCCTTCATATGCCCAAGAAGCTCTCCTGCGGCGCATTATACCAGCAACTTCCTTTGCGCGATATAGAGCGGCGAATCTCGTTGTATTCAACGAGTTCAATAAATTTGCAGCTGGTATAATGGCAGCCTTGGTCGCTGCGGATCACAGTCTCTGCGCGGAATGAGACGCCATGCTCCCGCATCAAAACATTGACTGCGTCCAACACAAAGTCAACCTCCAGGGATGGACTGAGGGCGTAGGAAAGCACCTACTTTGTGTAGGTGTCCATGATTAGGCAGTAAAGGAAAGATCCGCCCCAGGGGATATAGGTAATGTCTGTGAGGAGTACAAGCCGTGGGCCATAGCTCTCAAATTCACGATCCAGAAGATTGGGCGCGTAGTTGTTCGTTTTCATCGCGTTCTTCATTTTTCGGTAAGGGTTTGCCCTCCGGATCGGACAGCACAGGCCATATTTTTTCATTAGCCGGCGTATCTTTTTAGGTTCATAACCACTGGCGGAGCATTGTGGATTAGGCACATATAGATACCCCACTCCCCTTTGGAATATCCTCGCCGGTTGTATGCCTCCAAAACCAGCTCAAAATCAGCACGATCCTATGTTTCCCGCGTCTTCCTGATCGAAGCGGCTTTTAACCACGCGTAGTAGCCAGTCTGGAAACCCCGGCTGCCCGGCACATCATGGATACGGAAAGTTCATTTTCACTGCTGGATAGTGTCTGGTGAATTAGGGAAAAGATGGTTGAAGCTTCGTTCATGGCCACGGCCCTTGCTTTCGCGTACCTCTGGCAGAGGGTATTTTTTGTAAAATTCTATCTCCTGCTCTAGATATTTCAGCCGGTGCTGCATTTGCCGCAGCTGGGCCTGAGTCGTGTCTCCACATTCAGCTACCCCCTCTCCGCGCTTGCGCTATGGACGCTCTTGGAAACCTTTTGCTGAAACCACCTGATTGCAAACTACATTCTGGATGCCGCTGAGACGGTTCCTTCCGAGCACCTCCGGGTCATAGCCCAAATCGCACATGATTGTTCTGGGCGTATCCCCTTCCTGGTATCTCCGCCAGAATTCTTCCTTGAATGCGTTTGTGAAAGTAATCTGCGTAGTGGACACATGAAGCATGTATGGATTTTCTGCCATAACCCGCACCTGCTCCTGGGCAAACATTTTCCGTGCCATGTGTGATGCCTCTTTCTATTGGCTTCATTTTATCACACAGCCTTGCCCCCAGAACATACCCTTGTGATCTCATCCCCATATTTTCGCCCCACTTCGCAGCCCTATGAAAACCCTTGAAACAGCCCGCACTGCGGACTGCTGTGATCCGACCGGAGGCCGCTTGCGCTCCCCCGGTCTTTATCCTGTTTTTTCTTTCGTCCTCCGCAGAGCCTCAAAACTACCTTGTTTCCGCTCCCAATGGTTCGGTGGGGCTGGGACTATTCCCTGCTTCCGTGGCGGGCACACAGGCCACACACTGTTCGTAGCCGCTTCAGCCGTCCTGGTGCTGCCCTCTCTGCCAAAGCCTCAGACAAACCACTCACAGGCGGCAACGTGTGACTCTCCCGTTCAGGGCCCCAGTTCTCGGTCTTGTCTCTTTGCATTATTCATCGAGAGCCTTCTATATTCTTTAGTGCGGTGCAAATTTTGATAGATCTGTCCCTCAAAATCCTGCACCAGAATATCAAAAGCCACCGCAGAGCGGAATGAATCGCCCTTTGGCTCTTGGGGATTTCAGGAAGCAAAAGGTCCGAAAAGCACTGCGGCACAGCAGTTTGACGGACGGAATGCAGCCGGGGAACCGAAAGTCCTCATGCCTTCAAACCAGCGGTTTCCGTCCGAATACTGTCAGGATCCAAACAGGCCGGACCGTTGCTTATTAATTATTTTTCGAGATATTGGTTAATTTTGCTGCCCAGAATGGGGATGTACTGGACGATCTTCTCCTTGCTGACCGTGTAGAAAAACCTGCCGGGAATGTAGGCGATATTTTAGTATTAAAAACAAAGTCAAATATCCCTATGGTATCCATGCTCTCAGGCAGGTCCGCCCAGAGGAAGATGCCTCTGCCGGAGGACGCGATCCGGGCCATTTTTACCCAGCTGTAATTTTAAGCCGATCAATACATCTCCGTGAGCTTTTGATAGGTTTCCACCCGGCGATCCTGCAGATAGGGAACATCCGTTGCCCGGTGATAGGCCACATCGTCCAGATCCACGGTTTGTACCAACAAAAACTCGTCATCCACAGGCGCTTCTGCCAGAAGATGTCCACGATAGTTATAAATCTTGTTATTGCCAAACATATAACAGTCATCCTCAGTTCCAACGCGGTTGATTCCTGCCACAAAGCAGCAATTTTCTAGGGAGCGGGAGCCGAAATAGGTGTCCCACATATCCTTATCACGGATAGGGAACGCACTGGGGCAGAGAATCAGCTCTGCCCCGGACAGTGCCAGGATCCGGGAGACCTCTGGAAACCCGCCGTCATAACAGATCATGAGACCCACCGTGCCGAAATCCATGTGGAACACAGGGTACCGGTCACCAGCCCTGAACCAAAAGCGCTCTCCCGCCCACAGGTGGGTCTTGTTATAGGTCCCCATAAGCTGACCATTTCTGGAAATCACAATCAGGCCATTGTAGAGCAATCCCGGGATCTCGCTCTTGAGTACAATAGGGGCAACAATATACATGCTGTATTTTTTCGCAAGTTCCGCTAGAAAGCAGAAGGTGGGGCCATCCGGCTCCTCCGCCACATCGATGTATTTGGGCCCGATCAAAGCAGGACTGTAACCGGTTGAGAACATCTCCGGAAAGCAGATCAGGTCGGCATGTTGCTGGGCAGCCTGCTCAATAAAGGTCTTTGCCTTCTGCAGGTTTGCCTCCTTGTCCAGCATGACGCAGTCCATCTGCACCAGTGCGATTGTCGCGTTTCTACTCATAGCATTCACCTTGTATTATAGAGTAGTAGTTATTAGAGCCCCTCTCCAAGGGCTGTGCTACACTATAAGGGATGCTGTGGATTGGTTGCGTTCTCCTACCGCATGACGGTTCACGAAAGGCTCCAACCACAGCCCTTTACCAGTTTGTTAATCAGTTAGATACCGCCAGACGGTTTATGTGAAACAAGGTTACAAGCGTAAAGAGCCCTGTGGAACCAGCATCAAGTAAACATACTGGGGGTATTTTCATGATTTGTGTGGGTATTGACGTTGCTAAGGACAAGCACGACTGCTTCATCCTCAGCTCGGAAGGCGAAGTCCTGGCAGATGTATTCACCATTTCAAACAATGCAGAGGGATTTGACACCCTTCTGCAGACCATTCATCGCTGTGCCCGTCCGGAAGATAAAATAAAAGTAGGACTTGAGGCAACTGGACATTACAGCTACAACATTCTCGGATTTCTGCTTGACAAAGGTCTGCACACCTTTGTTATCAATCCTCTGCACACCAACCTTTACCGAAAGAGCCTCAGCCTCCGCAAAACGAAGACAGACCGTGTCGATGCGCGAACCATTGCAGCTATGCTCATGTCTGATGTGGACCTCAAGTCCTACACAGACACAGCATACCACAACGAAGAACTAAAATCACTCACAAGATACAGGTTCGACAAAGTAAAGGAGCGAGCAAAGCTGAAGCAGTCAGTTTCCCGATTGGTCACCATTCTGTTTCCTGAGTTGGAAAAGCTGGTTCCAACACTTCATATGGCTTCCGTGTATGCCCTTCTCAGCGAGTTTCCTGGGGCCAAACAGATTGCCAGAGCTCATCTAACTCACCTAAAGGCACTCTTAAACGATGCATCCAAAGGCCGCTACGGACGAGATATGGCCACGGAACTTCGGGATGCCGCCAGATGTTCTGTTGGCTCTGTTATGCCTGCCAAGTCTCTTGAATTGCAGCATACGATCCGCCTGATCCGGGAACTGAATACCGAGATCGAGGACATTGAATCCGCCATCCAGACCATAATGGAAGAAATGCAGTCTCCCATTACAACTATCCCCGGAATTGGTTTCCGCATGGGCGCTATGATCCTGGCTGAGATTGGCGATTTCTCGCGTTTCGATTCACCGGATAAGATTCTTGCTTATGCCGGCATGTCGCCGTCTACTTATCAATCTGGGCAGCTTTCGCTGTCTGGCACGTACTCACACATGGAGAAGCGAGGCTCCAAATACTTGCGCTACGCTCTTTACAACGCAACTAAATATGTCTGCCTTTGGGATTCAACCTTCGAGGCCTACCTGGCTAAAAAACGGGCAGAAGGCAAGCATTACAACGTCGCACTTTCCCACGCCGCCAAAAAGTTGGTTCGGTTGATCTATGCCATGGAGAAATCCCGGCAACCGTACAACAGCGTCGCTTAATCTTTTCTCTTGCATAAGTTTAAGCAGGCGTCCAAACGGACGTCAGCTTTGCTATACTCTTTTTGAACCGTCTAAAATTTTTTGCTAATCCATTCATTTCAGGCTTGACTTTTAATAGTTAGTCTTTCTTTCCATTTTCCAAGGGCGCAGAGCCCTCCCCGGTCCCGCCGCAGCGTTCAGAACATACCTCCGCCCAGTCGGGAGACAGGTTTTTCACACGATTGTATAATCCCCATCACCGTTTTCTGCCAGAGAAGACGAAAACAGTTTTCGGGCCAATCCAATCAGCTCCGCTGTATCACCAGTGCCGCAGGTCTCATAGGGCGAGTGCATAGCCAGCTGCGCAATTCCCACATCCGCTGTCTTGACAGGGACATGCTGAACAGAGATGTTCCCCAAAGTGGTCCCGCCGGGAATATCCGAGTGGTTGGTAAACACCTGGAGCTTCACCCCTGCCTTTTTCGCCAAGACACGGACGATTGCCGCAGAGACCGCGTCCGTGGCATACTTCTGATTTCCGCTATATTTTACCACTACGCCGCCGCCTAGTCTGGGTCGGTTGACCGGATCGCACTTGTCTGCATAATTGGGATGCATCCCGTGGGCGTTGTCGGCCGAAAGCAGGAAACTCTGGGGTAGCTTTTCCAGATATTCTCCAAAGGTCAGGCCAAGCGCCTCCGTAATCCGCCGGAGGGTGTCTTCCAGGAAGGGGGAAGCAGCTCCCTGCCTGGTGGACGAGCCGATCTCCTCGTTGTCAAACACCACATGGACCGGAAGGCTTTCCTCCGGGGCGCTCTCCAGAAAGCCGCACAGGGAGGAGAAGGCACACTGCAGATCGTCCAGTCTCGGGCTGGACATAAACTCCCGGTCCGCCCCCCAGATGCTGGGGGCTTGCCGGTTGTATACGAACAGGTCATGTCCAATCACAGACTCCGGGGAAATCCCAGCTGTTTCGGCGACAAGAGCCGTTAGATCCGGGGCCTCTGCCGCTCCATACAATGGGAGCAGATCCCGCTGCACCTTATACGCATAGCCGTCATTGACGCTCCTGTTCATATGGATGGCCAGGCTCGGGATCAGAAGCAGGTCCCTGTCCACATTGACCAACTGCATCCGCACTCCCTCAGATGTCCTCACCAGAAGGCGCCCTGCCACAGACAGCGGGCGATCCAGCCAAGGCGCCAGAAGCGCACCGCCATACAACTCTACATTCAGCTTCTTATACAGTCCCCCTACCGTGATCTCGGGGTTCTCCTTGACCTTCAGAGCGGGGGAATCGCTGTGGCTGGCCATCAACATAAAACCGCGGAAACGCTTTTTGGGGACCTGAAATGCGATGAGCGCCGAGTGGTTTCTGGTGAGGAAATACTTTCCTCCCTCCCGGAGCGTCCAGTGCTGACTCTCCAGCAACTGTTCGTATCCCGCCTCCAGCAAGATCCGCCGCTGGCCTTCGATCACATGGTAGACGCTGGGGTGCTCCTGAATAAAGCGCAGCAGTTTGCCGCTGTAATCTCGTTCCATTTTCTCAATCCTCCTTTAAGCCATATTGATCGGCTGCCCGAAGCCTCCCGGCTGATAACCGGGAGGCTTCGGGCCCACAGAAAAATGTTTATACAATCTCCAACAGGACACGAGCCGCCATCGTGCGGGAGAGAATCACCGGCTTGCCGAGGGCCTGCGCAGCAAAATCACGCATCTTCCTGCTGTATCCGAAGCAATCCATCACCGCCAGATCCACCTGCTCATCTCTCAGCCGAGAAACCGCACTTTCAGACTCGCTTTCGAGATAGGGATTCCACTGAACGGGGATCACTGTCTCCACAATGGGCCTCCACTTTTTTTGAATGTCCTCTATCTGAGCCTCTTCTGGCGTGATGATTCCAATGCGTGAGAGGTTGCCCAGAGCTGCCACGACGTTGCAAATAACCTTGCTGGGATAGATCAAGGGCACCCTCGACACAAAGGTCTCCGGAAACTCTCCCGTGCACATAATCAGGATCGCGCTGACACCCTGCTCCTCCAGATCATGGATCCGCTGTTGTAGCAGAGGAAGAATTTTCTGCTCTTGCAGCATGACGCCTGTACCATCTCGCATTCTGCTGACCAAGGTGTTTCCCGTACCATCGGGCCGCAGCGTTTCCACTTCCTCCAGTGTCAATAAATCCAGTGCACCGGCCTGTATCAGTTCAACATCTCCCCGTAGGATATCGTCAAGATCCTCCATCACATCGGTTCTGGGGGCCTGACCGATGGTAATCGCACCGATCTTTTTCACTGTTCATCCGCCCCCATAGTCTGAAGGCGGCACATGCTTCCGTATCGGGTTACCAGGGCTTGGAATTCCCGCTCATCGTAAAAGCTGCACTTACCGGCACCGTATGCCTTGGCCACTTCCACCGCAAAACGTGCGGTCTCCTCCACATCTACAAAGTGAGACGCTCCCGTGGCACATCCGGCCACAGGCTGCTCGGTGGTGACTGCCACGCCGATCACTGGGGCGGCAGTCGCTGTGGCGGGCTGCAAAATGCTGTTGAGATGGAAAAGTCCGTTGCCGTAAGGGGTGATATCCTGCATGGAAACGCCAAAAGTGTGGGGGGTCTTTCCGGTGGTGCGCTGCATGATATCCAGAATATCGCTGCTGTACCGCAGGATATAGCCTTCCTTGACGGTCTGAGACACTGCAAAACCGTTGACATTGATGACGCTGTTGCCCTTTGTAGTGTCGATGGACAAAACCGCTTCCATTTTGTCGTTCACTTCCTCCCGGTTCATGGTGGCCATGTCTACGGGAGAGCCCATGAACGGAACCGGCTCGTGAGGCTGCGTCGGCGCATGGGGACAGATTTGGGTGCAGATGATTACATCTCCCTCCAGCGCATCACCCCTGTGCTTCATTTCCATTAACTTTGACGCGGTGGCCAGAGCACACAACGCGCCGTCGCCGTCAGAGACGTATCCAGTCACTTCCGGTCTGGCGCCAATCGCACCCAGCCGCCCCACAATGCCCATAGTGGGAGCAGTTCCCCCGGTAAGCCTTCCATTCTTTCCGGCGATGACGATTTTGATAAAATCCGTGGCGTATTTTCCGTCCCGGATAGTCTTGACTGTGATATCGTCCTCCCCCTTGCTCTGTAAATAAGCTTTAACCTCTTCCCCGCAGGCATGGGGGCTGTCCAGCAGATCAAATACTTCTATGATCTGTTTAATTAACATATGCGTTCCTTCTTCCGTTTATCGTTCGCTTTGCAAGCAAGCATAATAGGCAAAGAGTCCCTCTGCCATCACTGGGTCCACCGCTGGAATGCCGCAGCTGTTCTCAATCTCCCGGGCAATCCGAATCGTGCTCATTCCCGTACATGCCAGAGCAATACAGTTCGCGCCCTGGGCTTTCAACTCCCGCGCCTTGCGCAGCACGCTCTCCCGGCCCGCGCCTATCATCAAATCCAGTGTGCACGTCACGCCCTCAGGTCTGCCAAGGTCAATCAGATCATCTCCCAAAATTCTCCGATAGGGCTCAGGCACATATTCTGTAATTCCAATAATTCCCACCCGTTTGCCCAAGCTGCGGGCCACCGCACTCACAGCCGTTCCGGCACCGATGACCGGAACAGAGAGCATCTCCCTCAGTTCTTCTACTGCCGGGTCATCACAGCAGCTGATCACGATGGCGTCTGCGTCCTGATGCTTCTTTGCCAACGCAATGATCTTTGGAACTGCCAGGGTTTTGGTCTTCAGATCGCAGACTCCCCGCGGTTGCTCCCCGATACAGTACGAATCCGTTCGGAGTGCAGGATAATACGCCTCGATCAGGTCTCCGTGCATCCGCAGCAGGGTCTGGTCCTCCAGCGTGACGACACGAATGACGACAATGTTCTTCCTGACCATGGTTCTATCAGGCCGCCTTCTTGGCAGTAAACTGATTGGCGATAAGCACCATCACCACGGAGCAGGCCATCGCCACCAGGGCGGAGGGAACGATCGTAGACAGCCGCACCATAAATGGCACGCCGAATCCTACGGGGGGCTCGTTCATGCACAGGCCCACCAGACAGCCCACAATGGCTCCAATGCTGGTGTCAGGCCGCACGTTGGGGATCTTATCCATCAGTTCAAATCTGTAATTGTCCGCATTTTTCAGGATATAGAAATCTGCTAGCATTGCGCCGGTAATCGGAGGCACTACTACGCAGAGAATATTCAGGAAAGGAACCAGCCAGTCGATCATGCCGATGGCGCCCAAGATGGTGGCAATCACGCCGCAGATGGCTGTGGTGACCCAGCGGGGCAGCTTGATGATGCCGTGGCAGGCATTGGTGAGGCCCAGAACGGACTGATAGAGGTTATTATCATTGGTGGTCCAGGTGGCTATCACGATGATAAAGGCCGCAATGTATCCAAAACCCAGCACATTGATCAGCGTATTGGTCAGATCATTGGACTGGAAGGCGCAGGCAAAGATTGCACCGCAGATCACTACTGCGGGATAACCAATGGTAAAGCCCAAAACGATGCCGATGGAGGAGTCCTTCACAGTCTTGGAGTATCTGGTGAAATCCTGCACAATAGACACGCCTACAATAAAGCTGCCCACCATCAAAGACACGGCGGTAGCGAAGGAGATCGGCTCAACTGGGGGTGCAGAAACGATCTCGCCGGCAGGGACTACTGTAAACGTCTTTATCACACCGCCGATCACCAGCAGGAACAACAGCGGTACACCGAACTGGGACAGAACCTTGATGCCCTTATAACCCACAATGGCCGTTATCATCATAAGTAGGCCGCCGATGACAATGCACGCCGTCAGATTTACCTCGATACCCGCCGCCAGCTTGAACATGCTGGTAATGCTGCTGCCGAAAAATGTGCACTGATAGCCGAACCAGCCGAAGTTGCACAGGGCGTTGATCAGTCCGAAAATAATCGCACCATAAGTACCGAAGGTAAATCTAGAGGAAACAGTCGAGGAAAGTCCGCTCCGGACACCGATGGCACCCACCAGGGCACCCACCACTGTCAAAATGATGCCGCCCACAAGCACTGCCGCGACAGTGGGCCAAAAGCCAAGTCCCAGGGCAATCTGGCCGCCCAGAGTGAATGCCGTCAGGCAGAAGCCAACGCCCAGCCAGACAAAGACCTGGGCCTTCCAGGTGTTTTTCTTCTCGTCGGGCACTGGGGAAAATTCATAGTCGTTGAAGGTCTCCTCTGATTCCACGCTTCTCACAGCTCTGCTTTTCTCTTCCATGTTTCGTCTCCTTTCTCAGTACACACGTTTCAGTTCCTGGAGTTTTCGAAGAACCACCTCTCACAGGAAAACATTTGTTTTCCCATAAAGTACGCCAACGGATTATTGTTTATTATAGAGCTGCCCTTTATTGATGTAAATAGCAAAAATAGCCACCATAAATTGAACAATAATTCAATTAATAGTGGCTGTTTTTATGAGACTTCTTTGTCACATCTATTGCCATCCAACGTTTTTTGAGTTTTTTCACAGTTTTTCAGCCGCAATTGCGTAATTATCGTTGACAATCTTTGGCGTTTTTTTGTAGTATTATTGAAGTGAAATTCAACGGAGGTTGCCATGTCACTCTATTCATGGAACGTTATCGCCACCGTAGCAGAACACCACAGTATTAGTCAGGCCGCAAATATCCTCAATTTGACCCCTTCTGCTGTAAGCCACATGGTAAAAAAGGTTGAAGACGGCGTGGGATACGCCCTTTTTATCCGCGAGCGCAACCACTTTGAGCTGACCAGCAGCGGTAAAGCGCTCCTCCCCTATATACAGAATTATTTGAAATCCGGCAACGCTTTGGTGGAGGAGGCACTACGGCTGAAAAACTCCGTGACGGGTTCCGTCCATATCGCCGCATACAACAATGTGATCCGGGACTGGCTCCCCTCCATTTTGCAGCAGTTCCATCAAAAGTATCCCAACATCAAAGTTTCCATCCGCCAGGCCAATGACATGCAGATCAAACATTGGATGGAGAGTGGAGAGATCGATCTGGCCATTGTGTTCAACTCCTACTACAACGCAGCATCTTTTATTCCCCTCCACAGGACTCCTATGGTCTGCTTTACTCCCAAGGACTATGCCCCTAGGAACGGCGTTAGTATGACTTCCGAAGACCTCCGGGACATGCCCATTATTTTGCGGACTGGGAATTTTGACAAAGAAAGCGACTCCATCCTGTCCGCAGCGGGGATCCCCTTTGATTCTGTTTTTCGAATCGACAATGATGAATCCTGTTACGAGTATATCCGGCAGGGGTTTGGCTTTCGGATCACCGCCTCCATTACCTATCCACCAGACAGTTGTATCAATGTCTATCCGATTGAAAACGCACCTATCCGAACCATCGGACTAGTTACCGTTTTTCCGCAGTACATCTCGCCTACGGTAAACCTTTTTCGAAAAGAAGTGGTCACCTTTTTTTCAGACAACAATCTCATGAATATTTGAAGCGCACTCTCAAAAGAATTGTCAAATTAAGCACGGCGGGAAATAAGTCTGAACTGCTGCAATCTCTAGGGGGAAACAGAACGTCTAACCCTTGCGAAACCCACCCTTACTCAGCAGCTGATCTTATTTTAGGGTGGTAGAGGAAGTCTGAAGTAGTGTTCTGTTAAAAAAGGAGGCTCGCCGCTGAAAGCGGCGGGCCTCTGTTCTATCAGCGGGCCGGGATAGTCCGAAAACTCCGACGGGGCTACCTCCAGCAAAGCGCACACGGTTTCCTGGGAGACGCTTTTCCAGTAGTCCGACCAGCCACACCAGGTCAAAAATCTAGGTCCAGCTCACGGACCGGGTATCGTGCTCGATTGGCTTGGCCTGGGGAGGGCTTTTTTCCGCCTCGCACAGCTGTTCACAGCGGGACTCCGCCGCATTGGTCGCGGAGGCAGAGAGGTTTTCCTTCAACTTTGTCAGGACTGCGTACACCTCCGTGTCCCGGTCCAGGAACGACCAGACCCGGCAGCTGTCCTCCGTTCCTCGCCAGTTTCCGCAGAGCCAAAAGACGAAGCCATTAAGTTTCAAACCTGCGTCCCCTAAATGGACAGATACCGCTCCATGTCCCGCCGGAGCTCCTGATTCAGCCGGATCAGGTCGTTGCAGTCCTTGTCTGTGCAGGCCGGGAACTCCTCATTCATCTCCTTGCTGCAGTAGCACTGGACTAGCCGCCGCTTCTCCTCTTCCAGTCGGGTGACATAGTCCCAGAAGACCACGCCGTTAGTGAGGTCCCCCCAGGGCGGGGCTATGAACTCCGCCGGCCGCTGGGGCTCACACTAGGGTTGGCCCAGGGAGACGCTCTCCACGCGGCTCCGTCCGCTGACTGCACATCTCCCGGATCACCCCTTGGATCCCCACCCTGCGGTAGGACGTTCAGCTGCAGCAGACCTCGTAGGCAGGATAGGTGCATGGCGCCTCCCAGCAGGCTGGACCGACGTTTCTCGCAAATTCCTCCCGGACCAGCCGGACGCCGTTGCGCTGCAGGCCCTCCCGGCTGAATGCCAAGAACACGTGAAAAACGCGCACCCAATTCTCGTGTCGCTCCCTGCTCCTCATCAGTCCCCACGCCTTCCGTCTCTCTTTTTCCGGGCACTCAGATTGCCGGACTTCGCCGGTCCGGCGTCGGGCCGGACTAGCGTATCCAACACGCCCACCTATCTGCTGTGTGCGGGATTCCGCGCCGCCGTGTAGCGGGCCGGCAGGGCGAACCCGCCTCTACTGGGCTGCGGGAGAAAGCGATGTCCTTGATGCGCCCGCTTTTGGGGAACTTGTACACGCCGCTCTCCGATGGACACAGGAGAATGCAGGTAAAGTCCTTATAAGCCGAGAACACCACCCGCAGAGAGGGACTTTTCCCCATGACCGCCTCCAGCAGATGCTGGTTCAGCATCACATGGCTGCTGAGGCTGGCGGTGACGGCCATGCCACTCAGAGGTGGGGCAGGCAGATGGGTTCCAGCAGCGTCACCTCCAGATTGATCTGCATGGGGGCCGAAAAAGTCAGGCAGAGCAATGTGGCCTGTTTTTCATATAAGGTCTTTCCTTTCTCAAAGATTGTGCACATTACAGCAACTCTTTCCGCTACCCGACAGGCTCAAATTCCACAGATTTTCGGGTGAAGGTCCGTCGTTTTCTCTGCTGGTTTTCCGTAGATTTTCCGTCCCAGTTTCTGATATGTCTAGATTTTATGCCTGCTTTTTCTTTCACCCTCCGTAGAGTATCACAACCGGCCCACCTTTGTTCCCAATGGTTCGGTGGAGCTGAGATCACCCTCTGCTCGTAAGGCGGGCATACAGGCCGCACACTCCTCAGTGTCCCCGGCCCCTTCCGGCAAAACCCCACACATCCCCTTACAGATGATAACAATTGGCCGTTTCGCTCGGGTCCCCAGTGCGCAGGCCCCTCTCTCTATAATCTTCTCCGAGGGGTCTATATTCTTTACTGCGACGCAAATTTTGATAATCTATTTCATCCCCTAAATTATTTTTGTGAAACACAGTCTATCTCAAGCTATACCATCCATCTCAAATTGTTAAAACAAAATTCAGGAAGTCACATAAAAACAGCGCCTCCCAATTATGAGCGTGCCGTTTACATCAATACGCTTTTTTAATTTCAATATTCAGGCACCCAGACTCAATTTAACCCGTTTAGTGTAAGCCACTCTCCGTCAAGACGTTCGAAATATCTATTTCCATTTCCTCGCTTCCACCTCCCTCCTCCGCTCTCCTACTCCATGCAGAAAACCAATCCGCCGGGTAATCCTGCCGATCTGGTTTTCTGCTCGCCTTGCTTCACTACGCGCCCTCACCGATCTGCTCATCTATATATTTAATCGCAGAAGAAAACGCTATTGCTTGTTTCCGGTGTAACGCATGCAAGGAAAGAAGCTCAAGTGTGTCTTTCAAAATACGCCCACTGAGAGGTGGCAGCAGGCTCAATTTTTCCCTGCGTAGGAACGGTGGTCCGCGTTCTTGGACGTTGCCGTCCGCTCCTTTGAGTCACTTAGGTCATACAGAGATTTTAGCTCCACCGGCACAAAATGAAACGTCCGCCGCTGAAAAGCGGCGGACGTTCGACCAGGTCTCACCGCCTGGTCATCTGCCCCAAATGCACCTCATCTAATCCCCACTGCTCTGGGTGCCGTCCTGGCAGTGCTGCCCCGCCGGCACGGTCTAGCCCGCGGAAGACATTTCAGGGAAGCGCGCACAGCGCCCAAACAGCGTTGTAATCCGCCAGTTCCGGACGACTAAAACGGCGCAGCACAGACTCTCGGGGCATCTAGATCCAGTCCCACACTTCCGTGGACACAGTACCCCGGTCCAGGCAGGTCAGTCCCCGCAGAAAAATCCACTCCAGATGCATCTACAGTACGCCGTCAGGCAAGGGTTTCCTGCGGGTCCTGGCAACTAGGTCGTTGCAGTCCCAGTAGGAAAAACCCGCCTCTTCCGCCACGGGCAGCAGTAGCTCGCAGGCGGCCACATCCCGGGGCGGCATGCCCAGATGCTGTTCCCTGATGGAATGTCCTGCAGCCTCCAGGCCGACACCGTCATAGGTGTTGGTGTTGAAGTCCCCCATGAATACCGGTATCCCCGGCGGCAAACGGTCCACTGCGTCCAGCAGGGCCCGCATCTGCAATGTCTGGGCAGCTGCATAGGTCTTGTTCTCCAGGTGGACGCAGACAGCGCCCACCTCCCGACCTGCCACATCCAGCACTGCCAGAATGGCCACGCGCTCACCGATGCGCTTTTGCGAGTCGAAATACCAGTTATACCCCTGGGGCACATGCAGCACAGAGACCCGTTTGATGGGCCAGCGGCTGAACAGCGTGTTGTCACTCTAGCCCTTGGGATCCTGCGGCCCCGCCAAGCCGATGAACTCCAGAGCGAAGGCGTAGTTCATCCCGATGGCCCTGGCGATTTCGGCGGGGGGTTCCGGCAGCCGCTGTGACAGCAACCGTCATCCGACTCATTGCTGAAGGTGATGTCCATATCCCGGGCCTGAGGGCATTCCCGAAGGAAAGCCGCCGTTTCCGCAGGGAAACGCCCCAGCGCCATATTGAGCACCATGCCCCGCAGTGTCTTTCCGCCGCCGGTGAGAGGGAAAAAAGAGTTGTCAATCTCCGGTGCGTCGAAGGCGGGGATGCGGGCCATGACCCGGCGCTGCCCCTCCTGAGGGATCTCGTCGCTGAGCTGGAGACGCAGCTTGTAAGGAATCGCTTCCATGGCACGCCCTCAGTGATAATACTTGTCTGCGAACGACGCCACATCCGCCCGGTCGCCCTTAAAGGGCCCCGGTGTCTGCATCTTCAGCGACACCAGCTGGGAGGCGTAGGCCAGGGCCTGGGGGATGTCTGCCCGCTCCCGCTCGGTGATGTAAGCGGAGAAGGTTGTGTCGCCCCGGCCGGTACGGCCGGCCAGCCCCAGAGGTTTCAGGGGGCAGGTGTAGTACTCCTTGCCGTCATAGACCAGAACCTCGGTATTGTGGGTGATGAGCGCTTCCTTGACGCCCCACTCCACCATCAGGCGGGCAGCCTCCCGCCGGTCCGATGTGCCGGTGAGGATCTCCGCCTCGGCGGCATCGGTTTTCAGATAGGTGATGTGGGGAAAATACTCCTGTTTCCGGTCCCAGTCGTGGTACACCATCTCTTTAGTGGAGGGATCTGGAACCCTGAGATAGCCCTGCATATCCAGCGCAACCTTGCCCCGTTGCGCCAGGACCTTGATAATGTCGTCCTCATAGTCGCCCTTCATCAGTCCCGCCAACTGATAGATCTTCGCAGAGATGCCTTCCGGCAGCTCCGCCACAGTGATGGTACTGCCCTGTGCCAGCGCAGTGGTGATCCGGCGCTCGTGCTTGTCATCCAGGAACTGATTGCGGATGGAGGTGGTCTCGGAATCGGATCTCAGCCAATAAATGTCCTCTGTGTGGACAGGCAGGATATATGGGATCATTTTCTCGCGGGGCGCGGATTTGATCAAAATGCCTACGTGGTTGCCGCCGGCCAGGGCGGCATAGGAGGAATAGACCACAGCGCCGCCGATGGAGAATTCTCCTTCCCCGGCGGAGTTCAGGATCTCGTCGATGCACAGATGCCCAATGATAAAGGTATCATACTGTTTCATGAAACTGCCTCCTCTCAGAATTGCCGAACGACTTAGCGCCCCGGAGGTCCGCAGGTATCCCGCCGGACTAAAACGGGCTGAATGGTCTTGCAACTGACCGGAGCAGGCTCGGCTGCATGGATTAGCTCCTCCAGCGTCCGCACGGCGGCGTCGCAGATCTCCTCCTTGGGCTGGGAAATGGTGGTCAGCTGGATCTTGGGAAGCGAAGCGAAGGAGACGTCGTCAAACCCGATCAGGGAGACCTGTCCCGGGATGTCCACACCGGTCTCCACCGCCGCCTGCATGACGCCCAGTGCAAAATGATCGTTGATACACAGGATGCCGGTAGCAATAGGCTGTTTATTCTCAATACAATGGGTGAAATATGCAAGCCCTGTGCGGTATCCATCTTCAATCTTGCTGCCAGACAAAATGGTAAAAATGTCATAGCAGACATTTGCAGCAGCGGCCGCTGCATCCAGAAACCCCTGGTGCCGGCGGCGGTGGGTCACAGAGAAATCCCGCCCGCCCAGAAACATCAGTTCTCGATGGCCCAAGGAGATCAGATACCGAGTGGCCATACGGGTTCCCTCATAATTGTTGACAGTGATTTGGGATACCATCCCCTCCGGGATGTTGTCGCCCAGAAACACAATGGGGACCTTTCCAAGGTGGTTTCGCAGGTGCAGATACGTCTGGTCCCCCACTCCGGACAGGATGATCCCCGACACCCGGTTTTCCATTAGGGCCCGGATGTTTTCATCCTCGATCTCATAGTCATAGAAGGAACTAGAAATAAAGACATTGCGTCCTTTCTGCCGGGTCATCCATTCCAGATGGCGGGTGAGTTCGCAGAAAAAGGCGTTAGAGATATCCGGCACGATAATCCCGATGGCCCCCGAATCGCTGCGTTTGAGCTGCCTAGCCGCCGCATTAGGCGTGTAGCCGGTCGTCCGGCAGAGCTCCATGATCTTGGCATAGGTCTCTGGTCGGATGTTCTGCGCCCCATTCAGCGCCCGGGACACAGTGGTGTGGGATACCCCCGCCATTTTCGCAATGTCCTTGATGGTCAGCCTCTCCATAGCGTTCCCTCTCCGCAGGTTCACAGGGAGATACTCACATCCCCCTGGAAGGTATAATAGCATTGGGAACCGCCCGCGGCGCATAGCGCGTCGACCTGAGCTCCCATCTCTTTAGTATAATGGATTTTGTCAACGCTGACCACTAAAATTTCAGGTTCCACGATCTTTTGTACATATTCCGAGAAATATCGGGCGCAGATCCCATGGTGGGACAGTTTTTGCAGCCGGGGCCGGACCGTTCGGCCGCACAAAGCCGCCCGCATGGTCTCATCGGTACTATCCCCGGCCAGCAGCGCCAGATCAGCACCACCCTTCCGCAGCAGCCAAATGCTGCTGTCCTCATTGCAGGTCTGCTTGTGGGCCTCCAGATTCCACGCCATGGCCTCTTCCGTCAGTTCAGGCGCACACAGGGCCTCCGCATAGGTCACCGACCGCTGCGTACTGTCCCGCATGGGGTAGAGGCAGTCCAGCGCGAAGTCTCCGAAGGTAAAGGTCCTTCCGGCGCACTCTTTCGACCGGATCAGTTCTGTCCCGCTGCGGTTCAGATATTGGAAAAACGTGTGATACTCCCGGTAAAACTCCTGATCTCCAAATACCGGATACACCCGGTCGGCAAACTGAAGATCTCTGCAGGGCGCCACAGCCCGCCGCACCTGCACCTGGTCGACCAGGTGCACAAAGCCGCCGAAGTGATCTTGGTGCAGATGGGTCAGGATGAGCAAGTCGATATCGGAGATATTTCTCTGGGTGAGGAACTCTAACAAGGGGCGGCGGGCCCCGTAATATTTTCCGCCCCCGTCCACTACCACCGTCTGCCGCCCCTGGGGAGTATCCAGAAGAAGCACTGTGCAGTCCGCGCGTCCCGCATCCAGAATGTGCAGCTCGCTCATAGGGTCAGCGTCACCTCATCTCCCACCCGATAGGTCTCGTCGCCTCGGTAGCGGACCTCCAGGATCTCGTTATCCGCCTGATTGTGCAGCATCATACGGACCTCCACGCCCTGGTACTCGATCTCATAAACAGACGCACGGACGCCGTCCCGGCCATCCCGCTTCACTTGCAGGTGCTCCGGCTTGACAGGATAGTGGCCGCTCTCGCGGAACACCGGAGCCACCTGGCTCCCCTCCCAGCAGGCTGTAGAGCCGGCAGGGGTGAATGTATCTGCAGACCAAGTGCCGGCGATCAGGTTGGACCGCCCCACGAATTTGGCTACAAAGGGAGTGGCCGGGTGGCTGTAGATCTCCTGTGGCGTACCCACCTGCTCGATCTGCCCCTGGTTCATCACCACGATCCGATCCGCCAGGGCCAGTGCCTCAGACTGGTCGTGTGTCACATAGACCACGGTCACCTTGGTCTTCTGGTGGAGTTCCTTGATCTCCCGGCGCATCTCCACGCGTAGTTCCGTATCCAGATTGGATAACGGCTCGTCCATCAGCAGCAGATCCGGGTTCACTGCCAGGGCCCGGGCCAGGGCCACTCTCTGCCGCTGGCCACCGGACAACTGGGCAGGCAGCCGCTTTTCCATGCCGGTGAGACCCACCATACCGATCAGCTCCTGGACGCGGCTGTCGCAGTTGGAGCGGATCTCTGGGGACACAAACTTGTTGTTTTTAATGGGAAATTCCACATTTTTACGCACACTCATATGGGGCCACAGCGCATAGGACTGGAACACCATGCTGATAAAGCGCTCATTGGGCGGCAGCACATAGTCCCGGTTGGCCACCACCTGCTCGCCGATACGGATCTCACCGGAGGAGGGGGGGGTGAAGCCGGCCAGCAGCCGTAACAGCGTGGTTTTGCCGCAACCGGACGGCCCCAGGACCGCGATAAACTCTCCGTCCTGAATCTTGAGGCTGATGCCGTTGAGAGCCTTAAAGCCATTGAAGTCCATGACGATGTTTCGAATTTCCGTACTCATTATCCATTCCTCCCCATTTTATGACGCAGGATGGCAGAGACACCCCGGTACAGCAGTACCAGCGTCAGAATCGTGATGCAAACAACTGTGGACAGGGCGCAGGCGTAAGTGGTGTATCCCGCAGAGGTATAGTTGTAGATGACGACGCCCAGCGTCTCGGAGCCGGCGGACCACAGCAGGGAAGAGGTAGTCAGCTCCGTCAGTGCATTCAGAAACACCAGGCCCATGCCGGAGATGGTAGCAGGGAAAATCAGCGGAATAATGACAGAGCTCCACTTTTTGAACCCGCTGGCACCGCAGATCTCCGCGGCCTCCTCCATGGACACGTCTGTTTGCAGCACACCGGTGGTGCTGTTTCGGATTTGTAAAGAGGTGAAACGGACTACATAGGATACCAGCAGCATGAACACCGTGGCGTAGATCGTCCGATTGATGATGGGCAGCGGTCTGGCCCAGGTCAGGATCAGGGCCAGTCCCAGAATGATTCCCGGGATCGAATACGGGACGGAGATGATGCCCTCCACCACCCGGATCAGCACAGAGGGACGGCGGACCATCAGATAGGCCACGATGGTGCCCAGCACCACGCAGATCAGCGCAGTGGTGATTCCAAGGAAGATACTATTCTTGATGGCGTTAAAGCTCTTGGCGTTGCTGAACACAAAGGCGAAGTTCTCCAGAGTCATGTTGTCCAGGCCGTAGCCTCCGCCGATGCCTTTCATGAAGGCGGTCACGATCAGGGTCAGCATGGGCACGAAGTTGATGATGAAAATGACCAGCCACATCAGGCTCTCCACCAGCAGCTTTTTACGCCGCAGGAAAAACCGAGGCGACATGTCCTCCAGGTCCGTTTGCATGGTCTGGAACATCTTGGCTACCTGCCACAGGATCAGGGATGAGAGCACGCCGATCACACCCAGGATAACGGATTCCGCAGCAGCCTCGCCGAAGCTGTTTCCGGAGAAGGAGATGATGGCCTGATAAATATCAGTGGACAGCACGGTGATCCTGGCTGGGATTCCCAGGAAGGCCACAGTGCCGAAATTATCCAGGCAGGAGATAAATACCAGCAGCAGCCCATTGGCCACGCCGGACAGGGACATAGGCAGCGTAACCTTGAAAAAGGTCTTCACCTTATTGCAGCCGGAAATGGCGGCAGCCAGTTCCATATCCGTGGATATCTTGCGGAAGGTACTGAGGGTCAGTGTGTAGATCAAGGGGTACTTCGTCACGGAAAACACAAAGATAATGCCCCAGTAGGAGTAGATATTGGGCATGGCCGCCCCTGGCATGACGCTCTGGACCAGTGAAGCCACAAAGCCGCTCTTGGCAAAAAACTGCATCCAGGCCAGGGTGATGATGTAGCCCGGAATGACCAGGGGCAGCAGCAGCGCGTAATGGATGAACTTCTTGCCGCGGATATCCGCATAAGCTACAAAATAGGCCATGATAACGCCGATGACTGTTGCGAAAAAGGAGGAGAGGATGTTGATGTAGATGGTGTCCCAAATGACCTTGAGGGTCTTGGGGTCCGTTAGCAGCCCCCAGAAGATCCCCAGACTCAGCTGCCCCTCCTCTTGAAAGGCGACCTCCGCCAGTTTCCACAGGGGCAGGAAGAACAGGCCGAAAACCGCCAGCAGGCCGAATATAATGAAAATGTACAGCACCAGAGACCGGAGGGAAAAGCCCCTCCTGCCGAAGGGCATAGGTCCTTTTGCCATATATGCTCCCCACTTTCATGTTGGACTGTTGTTTTGCCGCCGACAGGGCGGATAACGGCGAGACCGCCTCTCTGAAAAGGGTGAAGAGAGGCGGCCCCTGTACAAAAAGGAGAAACTTAGAAGCCGAACATCTCGGAGAACTGCTCCTTCTCCTGCTCACGGGCCTCAAACAGCACCTTAGCATCGGTAACTAGATTCACCCGGTCCTCCACAGCCAGGCTGCCCTCTGGATTTTCCATTCCCTTGCGGATGGGCGCCTTTCCGATGAGTTCACGGCCCAGGGTTTGCACATCCTCGGACAGCATGAAGTCCAGAAATGCCTGTGCGGTGGTCAGGTTGTCCGTGGCGGTGGTAATTCCAATGGGATCGGCCGTGGCGGGCACGCCTTCCTCGGGATACACAAAGGCCAGGGGAGAACCACTGGCAGCTGCCGCCAGCGCGTTGGAGTCACAGACAATGCCGTAAGCGTTTTCGCCGGCAGCCACGGAGTTGATAACACCACCGTTTCCATTGACTACCATAACCTCATTGTCATACAGCCCCTGATAGTAGTCCCAGCCAAGGCCCCCGGCTCTGGTCAACTCCATCAGGGCGTTTGCGGCGGTGCCGGAATAAAGGGGATTGGGCATCACTGTATTAGCCTTGGCATCTTCACTCAGCAAATCCAGCCAGCTGGTCGGCGCTTCCGTTACCAGATTGGTGTTGTATACGATACCCATGGCAGCAGGGAAAGTTCCATAATAATAGTGTTCGGGATCTACGAACTCGGTATAAATATTATCCAGTTCTGGGGAGTCATAGGGCTGCAGGAGGTCGTTGGCCTTCAAGCTCTCAAAGGTGGGAGCATCAGAGACCATGATCAGGTCCGCCTGCAGGCTGTTGGTCATTTTCTCCGCCATGATCTTACTGATCACTTCTTCGGTGCCAGAGCGATAGTATTGGGCATTCGCCTCGGGATATTTCTCGTTGAACATGGCGCACACTTCGGAGATAAAGGCATCCTCAGCGGAGGTATAGATCATGATATCACCGGAAATCTCCGCAGCACCAGACTCCGCAGTCTCCTCTCCGCTCGTCGTGGTATCATCAGCATCGGCAGCAGTATCATCACTGCTGCAGCCAGACAGCATGCTGGCCGCCAGCAGCAGGGCAAACAAGATCGAAAACAATTTTTTCATTTGAAAACTCTCCTTTACAAAAAATCTGCTGAATGAGACGCGGGTCCAGTGTAAGCTTCACATGTAAAATCCGTTATCCAAACTCTGTTAAACCTTTGGGAACTCCCGTGTCCCTGCACGGTTTCTCCTGATTCCTATCCGCCCCCCCACTTTCGTTTGCCAATTATACTCCCTGCTTTTGTTTGATATGAATGTGAATATTTCGATTTATTGCAAATGTTCACGTTCATATATTACATCAATTAAATCTTTTTGTAAATGCAACATATTTTTACAAATGTTACGTCAATTTATTGTGTATTGTTTACAATGATGCTGAATATTTGAATATTTTCATATTTCGAAAAATATGAACGTGCATTTTTAGACTTGGTTCTGCCCTGTATCCGGACCGGCGTAGAATTGAGGCCGCGTCTCTGAAGCATTGGAGGTCGGAGACGCGCCATCGGGATCAGCCGTGATGCTCCGAAGGAACAGAATGGCCCTCAGTTTTTCAGGGGCGGGCCCTAAAATGCCAGGAAAGCACTGGGGCGCAACGGCTTGACAACCGGGACATAGCCCATAACCCGGAGGTTGTTGGTTCAAGTCTGGCCCCACAACCTCAAAACAGTCTGATTTCTTTACTTTTTACATTTAAAGGTCCTGGGAGAATTACGCAATTTTCTAAAATTTGCAGTTGGCCCATACCGCGACCCATGTGGGGCAAAAAATGTGCCCTGGCGTAGCTCTTCCATTCCAAGGCCTTTCTGCTGTTTAGTATGATTTTTTCCCGTTCAGATTGCCGCCGTCAGCACCTTCTCTATGGTTCTGGCCGCCTCCTTCGGGGCCGCTGTCATGATGTGGGCATAGGTGTCCAGGGTGAACCCTGCCGAGAAGGGTCCCAACATCCCGGACACTGCTTTGATGTCACCCCCGTTTTGAAGAACCTGGGTTGCAAAGGCGTGCCGCAGATCGTGGAAGCGGAACTTTGCTAGTCCCGCCCGCTCCAGCACCCGGTGGAGCGTATGCAGGACACTGTCCGGGGAGATGGGCCCGCCAGTGGGAGTGTTCGGTAGGCATTTTTTGTTTTCAGCGGGGCCTCTGCCACCTCTCCGTTGACGCGGGCAATCTGCCGTTTCACCCGAAGGTTGCTCCGCTCCAAATCGATGTCCTCCCATTTAAGACCAAGCAACTTACCTCTTCTCAATCCTGTTACAAGCTTCACGTAGTACATCTCGAAGACGCGGCTGTCCTTTGCTTCCCGCAGGAAGAATGTCTGCTGTTTAACGGGCAGTGTTTTCATTTTCTTGTGTTCCGGCTTCGGCAAGGCACAGCCCTCAGCCTGCTTCTTGCTCTCGAACTTGTCGATCCTCCCACTGGTCAGCAGCTTCTTATAGAGCTTTTGAAACTCCAGAGAGGTAGGCTTTTCCAGCGAAACTTTGCCGATATTTGGCTTGATGTGGTTGTTGATGTACCCCGGTAGGTCTGGTGGGAGGATGGGCGGGCCTTGATCTTTGCATAGTTTTTGAACCACTCGTCCTTTCAGGCCCCCACAGTGTACGTTCTTGTTTTAATCACGTACAAGCTCTTGGTTTCCGCGATGGCCGCTTTCAGCTTAGCCTTAGCTTCCGCCGGTGTTCTGCCCAACACGTTCTTGTAGATGGCCCTGCTGGTCTCCGGATCGTGTCCGGCAGTGTACCGGCCTTCCCATCTGCCATCTTTTCTTTTTCTGATGTGGCTGCCCCGTTGGTTCATTTCTTTGCCATGGCATTGCTTCCTTTTATGACTTACCAGTGTCTCGCTTCGCTCGGTTACTCGCATGCATGGAGCCTGTGGGCTCTCATCAACAACACAACATACCACAGGAAAAGAAAAAGCCAGAGCTTGCGGCCACAATTATCAGAAGGGCTCGATTTCCCCGGTGATCCCCATGCCCAGCGGAAACCCGGTAATGAAGGATGTCAGGGAGGTCTCCTCCCGTAGTTCGTTCTCCAGATCCGCCAGTTGCAACAGAATTTCCTGGTTTTGCTGATCCGATTTCCCTTTAATCACTCTGTGGGCCTGGTCCAGTTCCACCCGGGTACTCCGAAGCTCTGGCTCCCGGCAGGCCCCGCGTGCAGAGCCCTGATGTAGTCGTACATTGTACCGCCTCCCTGTCAGTGACACACCATACCACAACGCTGGCTCAATAGCCAGTGGACCGGGAGGGGATTTTCAGAAAAGTAACAACTTGGCTGTCTGGTTGGGACCCTTAGCTTCATTTTCGGTGCCACAATTCTTGAAGAGGCATATCTGTGCCCACATAACCAGCAATGCCCCTGAGGACCCTTGTTGCTCTATGGAATAAGGGTAATTCAGTGTTAAAAAGGCATCTCCTCTATTTCATATCCAGAACAACACCCTTTCAAAATCCCGCAACTGCCCGCACTGCGGACAGTCGTGAACGAACCGGCGCAGCAAAAGCACCGGTTTGTTCTCCTGCTATACTCTCAATCGATAGGTTCGCCCTCAATTCTGGGGGAAAACGTGTTCCAACAGCCGCCAATGACTTGCGTCACACGGTGCCGGCAAGGGTTGCAAGGTTGCTTTGGCGGGCAAAGGATACCACCTCAGCCCCATTCACCCCGCACAGCGGCCCGCATGGCCAAACAGAGGAGTGCTGTCTTCGTTCTGTTCTTCTGCCCCTCCGGCCGCGCAAAGTGGGTCCGGGCTTCCGCATGGAACTGCCCCCGGCTATAGCCGGGGACGATGCTTTCCCTGCCGAAAGGCGGGGGGCTTTTGGGATCGTCCGCCCCAAATCCTGTAAAAATTCTTTTTATTCCCCTGAAACGATGGTACTCTGAAACACGAATATACCTGTGAAAGGCGGTGAGGCGATGGAGCGGGAACAGACATGGATCAGGGCTATCCAGCGGCGAAACTCCCGGGAGGCGGCGGAGCAGCTGATCCAGACCTACTATGACGAAATCTACCGCTTCGTCTACCGTCAGACCGGCAGCAAGGAGGACGCCATGGACCTGACCCAGTCCGTCTTCATCGCAGTCCTGCGGGCATTGCCCGGCTACCGGGCGGAGCGGGCGTCCTTCCGCACCTGGCTGTACCGCATCGCCGCCAACAAGGTCATCGACACCCGCCGGAAGGCCCGGCCGGTCTCTATTCCTATTCAGGAAATGGAGCTCCCTACAGCAGAGGACTTTGTGGCCCGCGTCCATGACCGGGCCCTGCTGGAGACCATCGAAGGCTATGTCTCCGGCCTGGACCCCGGGGAGCAGGCGGTGTTCCGCCTGCGGATCTACGGGGAAAAGACCTTCCCGGAGATCGCTGCCGCCATGGGAGAGCCGGAGGCGGCAGTGAAATCCAGATACTACCGCCTGATCGGGCGGCTGCGAAAGGAGTTTGGAGCAGATGGATAATCAAAAAATTTCCATGCCCACAGAGGCGGAAAAACAGCGGGCCATTGCCCGGATTCTAGATGCAGGCCTGCCCCGCCGGGTCGCCTTTGGCCGGGAGCTGCGGGAGGTTTTGCAGCGCATCGGCCCCCGCGCGCTGCTGTTTGGCGTGGGGGACTGTTTGGCCTTGTCCCTGCTGATCTGGGCCCTGTGCCTGCTGTCGGCGCTTTTTGTGGCCGGTTCCACCGGCTCTTTGGCACCGGCCCTGTTCCTGTTTTCTCCCCTGCTCTATGCCGCCCTCTCCCTGCTGACTGCCTGGAAGAACCTGCAGACCGGCATTTGGGAGTGGACCTGGACCTTCCAGGTCTCCGCCCGGATGGTGGCGGCCCTGCAGATGCTGTGCTTCGGCGGGGTGTCCGTACTGGTGTGTGTCCCGGCAAATATGCTGTTGTGGACTTTCACCGGGCAGGAGATGCCCCTGGGCTGGATGCTGGCACTGTCTCTGGCCAGCCTGTTTCTGTATGGCGCTCTCTCCCTGCTGTGCCAGCGGCTGCGGGGACCTGCCGGGTGGCTGGCGGCGCCGACCGGCTGGGTTCTGATGGGCCTGATTCCCCTGATCTGGCCCCGGACGGCGGAGTGGCTGACGGCCATCCCCACCGTAGTGTTCTGCCTGCTGGCCGCGGCCGGGATTACTCTGTACCTTTTGGAACTGCGCTGCTTCTGCCGGCGCCCGATGGAAGGAGGCGTCTCCTATGCTCTCCGTTGAGCACGTCACGAAAACCTATGGGAAGTTCACCGCTTTGGAGGACATTTCCCTGACCTTCATTCCCGGCGTCTACGGTCTGCTGGCACCCAACGGGGCGGGCAAGACCACCCTCATCAAGATGCTCACCACCCTGCTGTTCCCCACCAAGGGACAGATCCTGTGGGAGGGAGAAGACATCCGGGCCTTGGGGGCGGAATACCGGGGCCTGCTGGGGTATCTCCCCCAGCAGTTCGGGTACTATCCCAGCTACACGCCCCGGCAATTCCTCCGGTATGCCGCCGCCCTCCAGTGCATCCCGAAGCGGGAGGCGGACGGCCGCATTGACCACCTGCTGGAGACAGTGGGACTTGGGGATGCTGCGGACAAAAAAATGAAGAAGTTCTCCGGCGGGATGCTCCAGCGGGTGGGCATCGCCGTAGCCATGCTGAACGACCCGAAGCTGCTGATCCTGGACGAGCCCACCGCTGGGCTGGACCCCCGGGAGCGGGTGCGGTTCCGCAATTTGATCCACACGCTGGCTGAGGATCGGATCGTGATTCTCTCCACCCACATCGTCTCAGACATTGAGACCATCGCCGGGCAAATCGTCATGTTCAAGGATCACCGCCTCTACTGCTGCGACAGCCCTGCCCGCATCTGCGCCCGGTTCCAGGGCAGGGTATTCCAGCTTCCTGCCGGGATGCCACTGGCCCCGGGACAGTTCCTGCTCAGCGAAGGACAGGGGGCGGATGGCCCGGTGCTCCGGGTGCTCTGCGAGACGCCCCCTGTCAATGGAACGCCGGTAACGCCGGGGTTGGAGGATGCGTTTCTCGCCATCTACCGGGAGGAACAGACATGAATCTGGCGGTCTATGAGTGGCGGAAGCTCTTCCGCCTGCCCGCCCTGTGGGCCTTTCTGGCCCTGTGTCTGGCCTTTAACGGGCTGCTGATCGCCACGCTCTCCCCCTATGACCGGGCGTTCTTCAACGAGACTTCCCAAACGGCAAAGGCCTTGGGCCAGCGGGTTGATGAAGACTTTTTTGCCGGGCTGGACGCTATACCCGCCACAGAGAACCGGGATTTGCTGCGTCAATCTGTCACCGGGATGGAGGACATTTTCGAGACGTATGACACCGGGGAACTCTCGGATTTCTATGCCGGTGTGGTGGAGAAATCCCCTCTGGCAGTTACCTGGATGACCTGGAAATATGATCTGTTGGCGAGCCGGGTGGAGCACCTGGCCCAGACTGACGCGG
The DNA here is from genome assembly GCF_046973065.1 of Flintibacter sp. Classification (NCBI taxonomy): domain Bacteria; kingdom Bacillati; phylum Bacillota; class Clostridia; order Eubacteriales; genus Flintibacter; species Flintibacter sp. The sequence continues at coordinate 52,993 of NZ_JBKVXZ010000002.1, forward strand.
CGCTGGATTTGTACGCCGGCCCAGCCACCTACGGCAGCCACCAGTTCCTCTTCGGCGCGCTGTTCCGGGCCATTCTCTGTGAGAGCGCCATTCTGGCCATGCTGGGGACGCTGTATCTGCTGGGCTACGAGGGGATGCACCGCGCAGAGGGCCTGGCCTGCGCCTCCCGAACGGGACGGAAACTACGGCGGGTGAAGGTCCTGGCGGCTCTCCAGGCGTCGGCGGCGCTGTACGGCCTGCTGGCGTTCTGCACCCTGGTGCCCTACTTCCTGCTGTACGACTACAGCGGAATCTGGAATGCCAGCGTGTCCAGCCAGTTCAACTATTTCTCGGACATGCTGGTGGTCCGGCCCTTCCTCACCTGGGGGGACTTCACGGTGGGTCAGTACCTGGCCGCTGCCCTAGCCCTGGGCGCGGTGCTGACGGCGGGATTCTCCCTGCTGGCGTCGGTGTGCGGCACGCTGGTGCGAAGCCCCTATCTGGCGGCCCTGGCGCTGTGCCTGGTGTGCTTCGGCGGACTGGGACTGGTCTCCGTTCTGGGGGAGCTGGGCTGGTGGGCGGCCTATTTGATTGCCTGTTTCCAGCCGGTAACGGTCTGGCTCTCCTGCAGCGCCTGGTTCACGGAGCTGGGACTGAACGCCGTCCTCCCCTGGCAGGAGACCATCGCAAGCGGGCTGAACCTGCTGCTTTTGGGCGGCGGAGTCCTGTTGGCTCTCGGTTGGTTTGACAGAAAGGACGTGTCCTGATGGAACTTTTGAAATGGGAGCTGCGGAAGATCTGGCGGCCCGGCATCCTGGCGGCCATCCTGCTGCTGGGGGCGGTATACTACTGGATGTTCCCACAGTTCTATATCGAGCACTTTTGCAACGGTCCCCAGTCGGAGGCCCAGTTCGATCTGGCCTCCGACTGGGTGGAGCGGTATGGCCCCACCCTGGAACCGGAAGAACGGGCAGAACTGGACGAGCAGATGGCAGAGGAGATCACGGCCTTTGACACACAGATCACCGCCATCCCGGAAGCTGCGGCAGCGGGGCTGACGGACTATAAATCTTTTCTCTCCTTTCGGGGGGACTACCTGAACGGCATACGCAACACTGATGGACAGGCAGATATGGATGTGGAGGCCCTGCTCTACCGGGTGTACGGCGGCACCAACTGGTACCGGATCGAGGCGCTGGCGGATACTCTGGAGACCTATGATACCCAGGAGGATCACCGCGCTCTGATTGTCTCCAACCGACAGCAATTGGCCCAGCCGGAGGCCATGGTCCGGCGGGAGGCGGAGCTGGCAAGCTCGGATATGATCCATTCCCTGCTGCCGTCCTCTGTGAAATACTCTACTCAGGAGTACGGCAAGGATCTGGCGGTATGGTGCGTACTCAGCATCGTGCTCCTGCTCTCCCCCACCCTGGTGCGGGACCGGCTGCGGAACACCCGGCCCATGCAGTGGGCCTCCCGGCGGGGGCGGCCCGTTTTGAACGTCCAGATGGGAGCTGCCCTGCTCTCTGCGCTGGTGCTGGCGGTGGTGAATATAACAGTCTATGTCATTCCGTTCCTGGCCCAGGGGCCCCTGCAATTTGCCGCCTGCGGCCTGGACGGCATCTGGGAGTGGGGCACTCCCTGGTTCGACTGGACCTACGGCACCTATCTGCTGGTGCTGGCGGGGCTGATTTTGGCCCTGTCCCTGGGGGCCGCCGGGCTGACGGCTTTTCTCTCCCAGTACAGCGGCAACTACATCGCCATGCTGCTGAAGGCCGTTCCCCTGTTCGTGGCGGTGGGGGTCGTGCTGGGCTCCTGGCTTCTGGATCGGCCCTTCACGTTCCGCCCCCTCTGGGACGGCTACGGCCCCTGGGTGCCCAAGGGTGCGGAGGCGGTGGCCGCTGCAGTCCTGCTGGCTTTGGGACTTGGCCTGTGTGCCCTGGCCTGCCGGCGGCAGCGAAAGAGGGAACTGCTGTGAATATGACACAAATTAATTTTTAACTATGTTCTGATTTTCAGTGAGGCCCTCCAGAAAATGAACCGGTCCCGTAAAAGCGGACAATAGACAAAAGGCCTCCTAATATAGGAGAATAAAACTACATTAGGGGGCCCTACTATGTCTGGGAAAAACGAGCTGTTACGGGATTTTCTGTGCTCCACAGGAAGGGAGTGAGGCCAAGGGCAAAATACGCGGTGTTCTACTGACACCGAAACGAATATCCGATATCCCTTATGTATCGCTTTTTTCAAGTATCTCGAAGCGGATCCTGTGATTTCGTCCATCGTCTGGGCAGACCGAAGAAAGACGCGGCCCTTACAGAAATCATCGCGGAACAGAGGGCGCGCAGCTTTCGTACATATGGCTGCCGCAGGATGTGGCTGGAGCTGAAAAAGCGAGGCAACTACGTCAAGACGTGGAAACTGTTATGACAATGCTGTGGCGGAGAATTTCTTTTCCATCCTCAAAACAGAGTGTATTTACCGCCATAAACCGGCCGCATTCCGCAAGGTCAATGGGATGAATAATCGCTATATCGATTTTTACAACCACAAGCGCATTCAGCTAAAAACTGGAGTGGCGCCGCTCACGCTGCACCACTCCGCTTAAAACTTTTGATTTTCCTACATGGACACCTCTTGGTGCTGTCCGCACAGTTTGGGGCGGCTTTGATGTGGATGTAGGCCTTTTTTGGTGTCCTTGCTGGTCAGCAGCTTTACTCACGCCGGCGGAGCTGAACAGAGCGCCTCCCACCAAGCAGGCCGGTCTGACGTAATACTTCATCATAGGTTCCTTGGCCCCCCCAGAACACTGAGGGAGGAGTCCCGCAGAGCTCTGCCGCCCGTTCCATCCGCCGCTGCCGCAGCCAGGCGTGGACCGGCAGGCCGTACAGACGGCGGCAGAATCTCTTGGTCCTGCCGGGTTGACGTCTCTTCCAGAACTGATAAATTCGTCCTCGACTATCTGTCTCTTGCAGTTTGGCCTCTTTACCATGGCTGAAAATAGCGATTGCAGTCCTCTTGGGCCTGCTTCAGCGCTTCTTCTGGGGAACATACCCCCAAAACTGCCTGCTGGACATGGGCCGCCAGAATGGTCTCTAGTTGCAGCTCGCTGAAGTTCTGGTAGTAAGTGCTGTTGCTGCGGCGCTGCGCTGTGGGAAAGCTCTTTCGCGCAGTGGAGAGCCAGGGGTATTGCTCGCTGATATCGCGGTTGCTGTATGCGGAACGGCAGGGAGACAGGCCGCCCAACATCGTGAAGACCGGTGCCACCAAGTCCGCATACAGCCACTCCAAAAACTTGCAGGCGGCCGCAGGGCAGGTGCAGCTCTGGGTGATCCCGATCACGCCGCCGCCCAAAAGCGGCTTTCCGCCAGGGACGGGGGCAAAGCCCAGCTTACCAGCAATTCGGGACATCTGAGAGTTCAGAATGTGGGAGGCATAGTTGATAAACACCACCGTCATGGCGGCCGTTCCATCGGCAAAGCCCTCCAGAGCATTCTTCCAGAAATCATAGATCGTCCGGTCCGAATAAGAATATGTCTCCCGGTAGTTTTCCAGCGCACGCAGCGCCTCCGGCGTATCCAGGGTGATCCGGCCCTGACTATCCAGGAGACGTCCGTTCTCCGCAAAAAGGCGGGGCATGAATTCGCTGGGGCTTACGACAACATTGCCGATGGCTACCGTTGAACCGTACTGTGTGGGGGAGGCGGCATTGCAGCCTCTGGTAAAGAAAGACGCGACGCGGTTATAGTCGCGGAAGGTCTTGGGGACAGCAAGCTCTTCCCGGAAGTCCTCATAATACATCCGCTTATATGTGGGGTCGGTGAACAGATCCCGCCGGTAAAACAGCAGCTGGATGCTGGGATCATAGGGAACACAGCAGCGGTTGCCGTGGGCGGTGGTAAAATGCTGCCCCAGCTCCGGAATGGCTTTAGCCAGCAGCCCGTCCCAATCAAAGGGGATCTGGGCAAGGGGACGGTATACCTCCTCTCCAAGCTCATCCAGCCAGGCTACATCCATGCGGATCAAATCATACTGGCTGCGGGCGGGAGACTGGACCACCCGGTAGACATCCCGCAGAGAGGGCAGGACCGTCAGCTCCAGGTGGATGCCGGCGGTTTTCTCGAGATGCGGCGCCAGCCTGGCCAAAGCGGTGGTCGAGGGGGAGGCCATGGTCAGTATTCGTAAAGTTTGAGAATGCAGATGGCCCGGCACCATCTGCGCAGTGCGGAATCCGTCATTTTCCATACGGAGCTTTCCGGGCAGGGCTTTTCCCTGCTCCAGGCGGGCCAGCAGCTGTTTCACAATCCGGTGGGCAAGTTGCTTGTAGTCCAGTTCATAAACTGAGGTCTCCGGATCCGTCACAGCGGCCTTTGTGGCCAGCGTAACAAAACGAGGCAGCGGCGCCTGACTGGAGTAGGCGCAGGCTGCCCGGACGGCATCCTCTCTGCGGCGATCCGAGCATATCATATAATCATACGCCTGGCCGCCGTCAAAAAACGCAAAGGCCCGCAGGCCGATCTGATAATTGCGGCAGTCCAGAAAGTTGACGGCTTCCTTATCCTGGCAGTGCGTACGGACACCCCTGATAAACAGAGCAGCATCTGGCAGCTCCGCGGCCTCTGTAAAGACGCCGATTCGGGCAGCACCTTGAGAGCAGACATAGTCCGCAATCTCCCGGCCAGCCCGCTCAGGATCAAAACCTGCGTACATCACATCCGGCTGTTCCGGACCTTCCCGCTGCAAAAAAACCAGCGGCAGGTCCGGAGCTTCGGCCCGGTAGTGGGACAATGCATCCGTCAGGCAGGTACTGGTAATGATCGCGCTGAAACGGGCGTTCAATGCTTCCGTCAGCAGGGACAGTTCTCTGCTCTCCATAGAGCGGGTGGAATAGAGCTGTACAGAATATCCTCTCTGTGAAAACTCGCTTTGAAAGACCTCATACATAGCCGCCCAGTGGGCGTACTCGATCCCCGGAAGCATAACCGCGATTGCCCGGTCCTTTCCCAGCCGCAGACTTTGGGCCTTGGCATTGACCTTATAGCCCAGCTTTTCCGCCGCCTGCCAGACCAAACGAATCTTTTCCACACTGACATTTCCGCGGCCGTTGATGACATTGGATACGGTTCCGTGGGAGACACCGGCCTCCCTTGCAATATCTTTGATAGTAGGCATCCCGGCGCCTCCTTCCGCTGATCTGTTTTTATTGTACTATGTGAGTTTGTTCCTGGCAAGAGCAGTTCTCGCCAAAAAGAAATAGTAAAATTGAACAGAATAAGGACTTATATTCTATATGTTTTGTAAAAAAAACATGTAAATAGTACTGAAAAGATCCAAAAAAGAAATTGACACGTTCCAATTTTAGCGGTACGGTAACAATAGAAACTCGCAATTCTCAGCTTCGATTTTTCAATTTTGGATGAAAAGGAGATGTCATTGATGAAGAAGTTTCTCAGCCTAGCACTTTCTGTTTTGATGCTTCTGTCGCTGCTGGCCGGGTGCGGCGGTGGTTCCTCCACAGACGACGGCGCCCAGCAGGACGGAGGCAGCGAGACGGCGGAGACCGGTGGAAAACTGGTCGTGTACTCCGCGCTGAACGAGGACAACACCATTGCGATGGCGGAGCAGTTTGAAAAGGACACCGGCATTGAGGTTGAGTACATCTCCCTGGGCGGCGGCGACGCTGTGGCCCGCGTCCAGGCGGAAATGAGCAACCCACAGGCGGATTTCCTGGTGGGCGGCTCCGTGGACCTGTACGGCTCCCTGGCGGAGGCTGGGGCGCTGCTGGAATACGACTCCCCCAACAACGATGACCTGGATGCGCGCTTCAATGACCCCAATCATCTCTGGCAGGGCTGGTACATGGGCGTTTTGAGCATCATCATCAACGAGGAGCGATTCCAGGAGGAACTGGCCTCTCAGGGCTTGGCCGAGCCCGCCACCTGGGACGATCTGCTGGATCCGGCCTATGACGATGTGTTTGTCTGGGCCAATCCAACCACTGCCGGCGGCGCCTACATCGCCACCGCCTGCCAGATTTTCCGCCTGGGTGAAGACGCCGCCTGGGATTACCTGAAGGCGCTGGACCAGAACGTCCACCACTATTATCAGGGCGCCGGGGACGTCATCAGCCCCGTGGCAACCGGCGAGTTCATCGCCTCCATCGCCTGGGCCCACGACAGCTTCAAGACCCAGCAGGAGGGCTACCCCCTCAAGCTCATCATTCCGGAGCAGACTGCCTATGAGATTGGCGGCGCGGCCATCATCAACGGCGGCCCCAACACAGAGAATGCCAAGATCTTCATGGACTGGCTGCTGACCAAGGAGGCCCAGGAGCTGAACGTGGAGTCCTCTTATCGCTATCCCGTCCGCACAGACGTGGCTGCACCCGAGGGCCTGCCGGCGCTGGAGGATGTGGATCTGGTGGACTACGACCGGGACCAGGCCACCGCGATGCGGGAGTCCGTCCTGGAAAAGTTTGAGGCGGAAATCATGGCAAACCGCACCTAACTGGTAGCAGGAAAGTGCCTGCCTGCAAGAGCAGGCAGGCACTTTTGCAATTTACAATTACGGAGCTGGAAGGAGGAGTCCCTATGGTCGCGGGCACGTCCGCACGGGAATCCGTCAAAGAAATGAAGCGGTTGAAAAATGAACCGCTCCTGCTGCTGGTCATCATCGCCATTATCCTGTTTGTGGGAATATTTGTGATCTATCCAGTGGTCAAGGTCATCCTGTTCCCCGATGGGGGGACCTATCTGGAGCTGTTCAACCGGCCCCGCTGGCTCACCGCCATCAAAAACAGCCTGTTCATGACCCTGGTCTCCACCATCTCCTGCACGGCGGTGGCATTTCTGTTCGCCTATGTCATCGCCCGCCTGGATGTGCCCTGCAAAGGGCTGTTCCGATTTATTACACTGCTGCCCATTGTCTCTCCGCCCTTTATCGTGGCGCTGAGCTATATCCTGCTCTTCGGCGTCCAGGGGATCATCACAAAAGGCCTGCTGGGACTCCATGTGGATATCTATGGCCGCCTGGGACTGTGGATCGTCCAGACTGTCACTTTCTTCCCCTACGCCTACTCGGTGATCTACGGCGTGATGAAGGGCATCTCCACCAATCTGGAGTATGCAGCCTACAACATGGGTGCGACCCGGTGGCAGGTGTTCCGGGATGTGTTCTGGCCCCTGTGCCGTCCTGGCGTGGCCGGCGGCGCCCTCATCGCGGCCATCAACGTCCTGACGGATTTCGGCAACCCCATCATGATCGGCGGCGATCTGGCCCTGCTGCCCACGGAGGCGTATATGCAGATTAACGGCTGGTACGACATGAGTACGGCCTCTGTCCTGGCGGTGGCGCTGCTGATCCCGGCCGTGGCGCTGTTCCTGGTGAACCGCTTCTGGGTAGGCAGGCGGTCCTATGTTACCATTACCGGCAAGGAGATTTCGCTAAATCCCTTTCCGGTCCCCAAGTGGGTGAAGTGGACCCTGTTCACGCTGACCATGCTGATCTCCCTGTTCGTCCTTCTGGTGTACGGTACCCTTTTCTACGGGGCCTTCACCAAGACCTGGGGATATGACTGGTCCTTCACCTGGGAGAACCTGCAGTACGTGTTCCTGAAGGGGGAACAGATCTGGAACTCCATCAAATACGGCCTCCTGGCGTCTTTAGGCGCTGCGCTGCTGGCCATGGTCCTGGCCTACATCGTACAGAAGAAGCAGGTGGGCCTCAACAAGTTTCTGGACTTCCTGGCCATCCTGCCCGGTGCCATTCCCGGTATGTTTCTGGGCATCGGATTTGTGCTGGCGTTCAACGGCGGCTGGCTGTCCCTGACGGGGACGGGCGCCATCATGGTGCTGGCGCTGCTGTTCTGGAATCTGCCCACCTGTTACAGTGCGGCAACAGCAGGCCTGCAGCAGATCGGCGCCTCGGTGGAGGACACGGCCCTGAATCTGGGGGCCAACAGCTTCCGCTCTTTCAAGGATGTCATCATTCCGCTGCTGAAGGCGCCGTTTCTCTCGGGCTTCGTGCTGTCCTTCCTGCGGTCGGTTACCTGCCTCAGCGTGGTGATCTTCCTCTACGCGCCCTCCACCACCGTGGGCACCATCTCTGTGATGGTCCTCGTGCAGAGCGGACAGTGGGGCGAGGCGGCGGCGTTTACTGTGGTGCTCATCACCATCGCGTTTACCGTGCTGCGGCTGGCTCAGTGGCTCCTGGGCCGCCAGGGCATCAAGCTGGAACTGTAAAGGGAGGCGGAACGTATGGATGCTTATATTGAATTTCGGAACGTCGTCAAGAAGTTCGACGACTTTGTGGCCCTGGACCATGTGTCCTTACAGATCCCAAAGGGGGCGTTCGTGACGCTGCTGGGCCCCTCCGGCTGCGGCAAGACCACCCTGATGCGCCAGCTGGCGGGGTTTTCCGAGCCGGAGGAGGGCGACGTCCTGGTGGACGGCAAGCGGATGAACGGGTTGCCGCCCTTCAAGCGCAATACGCCGCTGGTGTTCCAGGAGTATGCGCTGTTTCCCCACATGACGGTGTATGAGAACATCTCCTACGGCCTGAAGCTGAAAAAGGCGCCCAAGGAGGAAAAGGACCGCAAGGTGGCGGAGATGCTGGAGATGTTCAACCTCCAGGGACTGGATGGGCGGTTCCCGAAGCAGCTCTCCGGCGGCCAGCAGCAGCGGGTGGCCTTTGCCCGGGCGCTGGTGATGGGGCAGGAGATCCTGCTGCTGGATGAGCCCCTCAGCAACCTGGACGCCAAACTCCGGGTGGAGGTGCGGACGGAGCTGCGGCAGATCCAGCAGAAGTTCGGGATCACCACCATGTACGTCACCCACGATCAGGACGAAGCCTTGTCCATGTCAGATATCATCGCCGTGATGCGCAGGGGCCGCATCGAGCAGATCGGCAGCCCCTGGGAAATCTACTTCCGCCCCGCCACCCGCTTTGTGGCGGACTTCGTCGGCACGGTGAACTTCCTGGAGGGTACGGCCCATCGGGAGGCAGACGGCAGCCTGTCCGTGGACCACAGGGGTATGCGCCTCCGGGTGGACGAGGACACGGACCTTCAGGGCGGCGAGCCGGTGACTCTGGTGGTCCGCCCGGAGGGTATCAGCCTGATGGGGCTGGAAGAGACTGTCCCGGAGGGCACGGCGCTGCGCGGCACCATTGAAAATTACAGCTTCCTGGGTCGTATGATCCGCTACTGGGTGCGGGTAGGGGAGGAGGTCTTTGTCATCGATGACGCCAATGTGGACCTCACCGGCGCCCGGACAGGGGATGTGCAGTTTCGTTTGGATACTCGCAAGCTCCACGTGCTGAAAGGCGGTGGTGCGGATGCTGCTGGTTGACTTTATCAATGTGGGCTATGGCGACGCGATCCTGCTGCGGGAGACGGAGACACCCTTCGCCATGCTGGTGGACTGCGGGGACGCTCGCATCGGGCGCTCCCGACCGGACGGACGGCGGATCACTGCGGCGGACTACCTGCGCCGGGAGGGGATCCGGGAGCTGGACCTGCTGGTGCTGACCCACCTCCACCTGGACCACGCCGGCGGACTGACTCATTTGCTGCCGGGGGTCCGGGTGCGGGAATTCTGGACCAACTACCTCCCGCCGGAGGAGATGTGGGGTCACACACTCCCGGCAGTGCCGGGAGCTCCAGCCGGCGCCCGGTGTCTGATGACCTCTATGGGGATTTATGTAAAAGCCCTGGCCCATCTGCGAAGCCAGAAGACGGAGATCCGGCTGATCCGGACGCCCTGTGATTGCCGGCGGCTGACGGAGACATTGTCTGCCGGTGTTTTTCTGGAGGATGAAGAACTCCGGCTGCGGCAGGCTTCCATCTGGGACGCCGTCCTTTCTGGCGCGGGCAGCAGCGGGGACCTGGAGGCGCTTGACGGCTTTATCAACAACACCAGTATCCGCCTGCGGCTATCCTATGCCGGGCAGGAGATTGAGCTGCCGGGGGATGTGTATGCCTCCTGCTGGGAGCGGCACCAGCTCCCGCCCTGCACCCTCATAAAGCTGCCCCACCATGGGCACGGGGACGCCTTGACATCCCGACTTCTGGAGATGCTGCGGCCACGGTACGCCGTTATCTCGGTCTCGGATGATCGGACAGATGACTGCCCCAGCAAAAAAATTATTCAGCTTTTGTCGCAGTTTGGCGTTGAATGCTTTTTTACGGATGCAGTACCGTGTCAGTATGCTCCGGATCAGCCTCATGTTGCCATACGTTTTCGGATTGAAAAGGGAGTTCTTATGGTATCGGACGTGTAAAAAGATGTGGGGGGAGGGAACCGCTCTGAACACTGGACCCCAACGATTTATCAGGATGTGAACGACTCCTGCCTGACGCACGCCGATATTCCCGCCAGGTTGGATTACAATGGGGACTGGCGCGGAGACAACAAGTGAGAGAATCTCAAAAATTATTCCCGGATTCCTTCTGCATATTGTTCTATATGAGAGACTTTGTTCCACTATTTTATGGAATACGACGTTTATTACCCGCGGGGCATACCGAGGGCATCTTGACAGCATTTCCCGTATCCAAAGCGGTTGTAACCTGGACGGATCAGCCCATCTCCACCGATGGGGTACAGGTTTCCGCCATCATCGCGTGTCAATGCATGAGCCGGAAGCGGCTTACGTGCAGACTGCAGGGCATTCGGGCAGAAATGCGATTGCGGCTTCGAGAAAAGGGCAGGCGCTTCGGCGCCTGTCACTTTCCTAAAATTAGGAATGCGCACAAAAAATCAGGATATGTACGTGGAAGGAGTCCCGTTCTGCCCGTCGTGGAGGGATAGAATGCTGCTTCCGGCCTGACGTCTGCTGTCATACGCTTTCTGCTTTTTTGCGTCACAGTTGGCCGACGCGATACCGCCCGGAGGAGACTCTGCGCTCTTGTACCGGGACGTTTTTTGCCTTTTACGGGGCCATGAAAAACAAGCCCAAATTGGTCTGGCAGACCCAACCTGGCTTTATAGCTGTTTGAAACAGCATCGGCTCATAGATGGAAATCTCAGGCTTATCTCTGCCGCACCTTGAGCAGTGGGCATTTTCTTGGGCAATAGTCCTGCGGCTTCGCCCACAGGCATTGCCCCTGTTTCTCTGCTTTTTCAAAGTGGACACAGGCTACCGCCTGGTATTGCATTCCGCTTCTCTCCCGGCTGATTTCCAAAGAAATCAGCCGGGTTTCCTGCGCCTTCAAAGAATTAGATGGTATCTGGAAGAATTTTTGCGTGGTTTTGCCGTATTCTGAGCTGCTGTGATAAGCATTTGTTGGCTTCATAGCCGAGACGATGATCTGGTGAATGCTTCGCGCTGTCTTAGGGCTCAAGCCCTTGAATGGTCTCTTGCTCCGGTTCCAGTCCACCCGGCCCTTTTCCGTGTCGCTTACACCTTTTACAGCAACATAACAGATGGCACCGCGGTGTCATTCTCAAACTACTTGTTTTAATGTGACAGAAAAATATTATGTTAAGAAGTATAACGGCTGAGGAGCGGGTTTATCACTCCGCGGCCTGAGTAGGCGTATAAGTCTCCCCATATACAATAGCATTGTTTTACCGGACGGTTCATCATGCCCTTGGGCACTTTTTTAAGTGTGATTTACGAAAGAAGCTTGTATTCTGGTGCGTTTGCAAGGTACCGTCTGATAAGTGCGGTATATATGCACATGGGCATGGACATCCGGCGTGAGCCCGGCAGAGAAGTGCTCCCGGCATCTTGAGCGTCGCCCCGATAGCTCTCTCCCCACGAACCGGGACGATGGAGGGGCCTGTCCGTGCGGCGGTTTGCATATACGCCGACAGCCGGAAAATCCGCAAAAATGATTCAGCACCTTTTCTTTTCGACAAAATACGATATAATAAAGAAAAACGCCTGTTCCACAGCCGGGACGCTGCCTCTCCGATTGCATGGAATGGATTCGGTGGGATTTGCCGGCGGGAGCTGTTTGAAATTCAGAACACTGCGTATGGGGAGGAGACTCATGATTTCGCTGTTTCTTGTTGAGGATGAGCGGATTGCCCGGGAGAGTATCCGAGACAATGTTCCTTGGCAGGAACACGATATCCTGTTCCTGGGGGATGCGCCGGATGGAGAAGTCGCTCTGCCGCAGCTCCTGGAAAAACGGCCGGATATTCTGCTGACGGACATCAAGATGCCGTTTATGGACGGCCTGGAGCTGGCCCGGATCGTGCGGAAGGAGCTGCCGGATACCCGCATCATCATCCTCAGCGGACACAATGAATTTGAATATGCCAGAAAGGCCATCACCCTGGGCGTAAATGACTATCTGCTCAAGCCTGTCTCCAGCAGGGATATTCTGGAAGCCGTGGACCGCAGCAAGGCGCAGATTTTGGAATGCCGCGCACGGCGGATTGAGCGGCAGAGCCATAGCATCACACAGCGGGAGCTCTTTTTCAGCAATCTGTACAGCGGCATCCTGATGGGACCGGCGCAGATGCTCCAGCGTGCGGCGCAGCTCGGGATCTCTTTGGCTGCAGGAGCCTACCAGATCATCCTGACGGAGCTGGACGGTGTGATACCGGATCGGGAGGCGCTGCGGGACAAGCTGTATGCCGCGCCAATGGCATACGGCTCCGGCTTTGATGGGGAGCGGGCCACGTTCCTGCTGCTGGCGGAAGACGCAGCCGGACTTCCCCCAAAATTGCGGGAGTTCTCTGCGTGGCTGGAGGCGCTGGCCGGGCAGGAGGGACTGAGCGTGCATCTGCTGCCTGGAAAACAGGCGGCCCGGCTCAGCGACGCGAAAGCATACCATCTGCTGACGATTCAGAAAAAGCGGCGGGAGTCCGCAGACAGCAAGACGCTGTCCCACTCCACCTCCTTCCAGCGGGACACCCTGCTGGACTTTTTGCGGACTGGGAAGCCGTCTGCACTTCCGTCATTTTGGGCCCACTACCGGCCGACCATCGAGTCCGGATATTCCTCCTTTGTCTATCGCTGCTATCTCTATACAGAGCTTTTCTTTGTGGTCCATGAGTTCTGCCAGGAAAACCGGATCCCCCTTCCGGAATCCCTGCGCCAGGAGGATCTGCTGGAAAAGCGTATTCTGCTGACGAATTCCGTAGATGATTTCCTGACGCTGGCTTGCCAGCTCTGCGAAGAGGTGATGGAGGTCCGCCCCGGGGGCAGCCGGCACACGCCCTCCGCGGAGCAAGCCAGAGCGTATATCGACCGCCACTATATGGACCCGGAGCTGTCCCTCTCCTCGGTTGCGAATGCAGTGTCTGTAAGCCCCAACCACCTCAGCACGCTTTTCAAATCCAAAATTGGCGTCGGGTTCAGTGAATATCTGACGGAGGTCCGAATTCGCCAGGCCAAACGCCTGCTGATTACCAGCGATCTGCGGGTCAGTGAGGTCGGAGAACGGGTGGGGTATCAGAATATGGAGTATTTCAGCATGCTGTTCAAGAAAAACACCGGGCAGACGCCCAGCCAGTACCGCCGCTCCCACACGCTATGAGACGGATGAGTCGTGCAGCCGGCGCCCTGAAAACCGCCCTGGGCCGCCGTGGGAGCATACGGAGCAAGATCCTGGCGGGGTTTACGGTCATCCTGGTGGGGATGTTGAGTATCAACCTGCTGGTTATCGGCCTGTCCCACCACTTTTTGGGAGAATACCATATCCTGGCGGAGCGGGTCATTTCCGCAAACAAGCTGATCCCCACTGTCCGGGATGACGTGAGCCTGGACGCCTATTATCTGGTGGCGGGGCGCCGCACCCTGGAGACGACCCAGCTCTTCCACCACATGGAGGAAATTCGCCAGGGGCTGTATCTGCTGAAGCAGGAGAACAATTCTGAAAACGGCCGGATCCAGCTGCAGATTGCCACGCGCACCTTCGGCACCCTGCAGCGGTACTGTCAGAAGCTGGGGCAGGAGATTGATGCGGACGTGTCCCTAGAACTGCAGAATGTGACGCTGGAGCAGATTCGGGATGTCTCCGCCCTGGTGTACAACCAGATTGAGGAATACATTTACCTGGAGCTGCTCTGGGGGGAGTCCATTGATCAGATGCTCCAGACCGGATTTCAGCTGCTGCTGCTGGGGGATCTGGCGGCGGTGGTGCTGATGGTGGCGGTTCTGGCATTTTTGCTGATGCGCATCAACCGGACCATCAACGACCCCATCCAGGCGCTGGTGGAAAACACCCGGCGGCTGGCGGAGGGCGACTTTGATGCCCTGATGGAAGATGCCGGGGAGAATGAGGTCACCATCCTCAACAAGAGCTTCAACCGCATGGCGGCAAAACTCCAGCGCCTGATGGAAAAAGTGGAGGAGGACACCCGCACCCAGGAGCAGCTGGAGCTGCGGCTGCTTCAGGAACAGATCAATCCCCACTTTCTCTACAACACGCTGGAGATCATCGTCTGGCTGGCGGAGTCCGGGGACAAGGAGCAGGTCATTCAGGTGGTCCAGTCCCTCTCCCGGTTTTTCCGGGTGGTCCTCAGCAAAGGCCGCGCAGTGGTGTCCCTTCAGGAGGAGCTGTCCTGCATCCAAAGCTATCTCTATATTCAGAAAGTGCGCTATGCCGATATCCTGAACTATGAGATCCAGGCGGAGCCCGAAGCCTTGGACTGCCGGATCCAAAAGCTGAGCCTGCAGCCCCTTGTGGAAAACGCGCTGTACCACGGCATTGAAAAGAAGCGGGGGGGCGGCACCATCCGCGTCTGCGCCGATGTGAAGGACGGCTGCCTGGTGGTTCAGGTGGCGGACGACGGCTGCGGCATGACGCCTGAGAAATTGGAGGAAGTGCAACGGGAGGTGGCCGGAGATCTCGGCCAGATTTCCGAGGGCGGGTTTGGGCTGCCCAATATTCAAAAGCGCATTCAGCTGGCCTATGGAGCGGATTACGGCATTCACGTGAGTTCTCGGCTGGGCTGCGGGACTCGGGTCACACTGCAGATTCCGGCAAAATCGTAAAAAAGCTGAGAAGCAGCAGAAAAAAGCAAAAGTCCGGCTTTCCGGCCGGACTTTTTTCTGTAAAATTCAAATAAAAACCCGTTGGAGCGCCTCTTTTCAAAGGTGGAGGCGTCTTGTATATTATTTAACACAGGGCGCGAGACCGCCCATTCGGAAGATGAAGAAAGCGAGAAAGGATTGAAAGGTATGAAACTGAAGAAATGGTTGACCGGCGTTTTGGCCGCTGCGATGGCCCTGTCTCTGGCCGCCTGCAGTGATGGAGGCGCGGAAAGCGCCGATGCCGGCAGTGAGGACAGCATCACCCTTGGATTTGCCCAGGTCGGTTCTGAGAGCGAGTGGCGCACTGCCAACACCGACAACATCAAGGCTGCCGCGGAGGCCGCCGGCGTGACCCTCCAGTTCTCCGACGCACAGCAGAAGCAGGAGAACCAGATCAAGGCCATCCGCTCCTTCATCGCATCTGACGTGGATGTGATCTCCTTCTGCCCCATCGTGGAGACCGGCTGGGATACGGTCCTGCAGGAGGCCAAGGACGCCGGGATCCCGGTGGTCCTGGTGGACCGCGGCGTGACTGCGGACCCCTCTCTGTATGTGACCCACATCTTTGCCGACGCCCTGAAGGAGGGTGCCAATGCCTTCAATTGGGTTGACGAGTATATGACTGCTGAGGGCAAGACTCCACGTGCCGGCGGCGATCAGTTCCAGGTGGCGATTCTGGAGGGCACGGTCGGCTCCTCCGTGGCCGCCGACCGCCTGCAGGGCTTCAACGATGCCATGGCCGAATCCCCCAACAGCGGCAAGTACAACGTCATCTGTTCCCAGACCGGTGAGTACACCCGTGCCAAGGGCATGGAGGTCATGGAGTCCTTCCTGAAGTCCGACGGGGACAAGATCGATATTCTCTTCTCCTGCAACGGCGATATGGCTCTGGGCGCTATTCAGGCCATTGAGGCTGCCGGACTGAAGCCCGGTGAGGACATCGTCATCGTCTCCATCGACGCCGCCAAGGGCGAGTTCAACGCTATGATCGAGGGCAAGATGAACTGCGCCGTGGAGCACACCCCCAACTTCGGCGAGACCCTGATGGAAACCGCCAAGAAGATTGCGGCCGGCGAAGAAGTACCCGCCACCATTGAGCTGGAAGAGGGGATCTTCCCCGCTGACATTGCCGAGCAGGAGCTGCCCAACCGCACCTATTGACCGGCTTTCGCCAACCGTTCCATGATCCCGCGGGCGGGGGATGTCCTCCCCGCCCGCGGACTGTTTTGCCCTGGCTCCCCAGGGCCTCCGGCGGGATGCCAGACCCGCCGAATCCAAGACAAAGGATGTGATGACCTGTGGCAGAAGAAGCCCTGTTGACAATGCGGGGAATCTGTAAATACTTCCCCGGCGTCCGCGCGCTGGAGAATGTGGATTTCACCCTGCACTCCGGTGAAGTCCACGCGCTGGTCGGCGAAAACGGCGCGGGAAAATCCACCCTGATTAAGGTCCTGACCGGCGTCCACGCAAAGGACGGCGGCAAGATCGCCATGGAGGGCAGGCCCATTTCCCCCTCCAGCCCGCTGGAGGCCATGAAGTGCGGCATTTCCACCGTGTATCAGGAGGTCAACCTGTGCCCCAATCTGAGCGTGGCGGAGAACATCTTTATCGGCCGTGAGCCCAAAAAGGCGGGCGGCATCGACTGGAAGACCATCAACCGCCGGGCCGCGGAGCTGCTGACTACGCTGAATCTGAACATTGACGTGACAAAGACGCTGGGGAGCTACTCGGTGGCCGTCCAGCAGATGATTGCCATTGCCCGTGCGGTGGATGTGGACGCAAAGGTGCTGATCCTGGACGAGCCCACCTCCTCCCTGGATGAGGAGGAGACCCAGCGCCTGTTCGCAGTGGTGCGCAAGCTGAAGGCCCAGGGCCTGGGGGTCATCTTTGTCTCCCACTTCCTGGATCAGATCTATGAGCTCTGCGACCGGATCACGGTGCTGCGCAACGGTGAGCTGGTGGGCGCCTATGCCGTGGCAGAGCTGCCCCGGGTGGAGCTGATCTCCAAGATGATCGGCAAGGAGCTGGGGGATATTCAGAGCATGGGCAAAAACACCGCCCTGTGCGGGGACGAGGTGCTGATCGAGGCCGACGGACTCTCCGCGTTCGGCCGTATCCAGGATTTTGACCTGCAGATCCACAGGGGCGAAGTCGTGGGCTTTGCCGGCCTGTTGGGCTCAGGCCGCACGGAAACGGCAGAGCTTCTGGCCGGCGTGGCCAAGCCCGAACAGGGCGCACTGCGGATGAACGGCCGGGAAGTCCATTTCAACTCCCCCCTGGACGCCATGCACCACAAGATCGCCTTTTGCCCGGAGGACCGGAAGATCCAGGGCATCATCGGGGACCTCTCCGTCCGGGAGAACATCATCATCGGCCTTCAGGCCAAAAAGGGCATGTGGAACCACATTCCCCTGAAGGAGCAGGAGCGGATCGCCGACGAGTACATCAAGCTGCTGCAGATCAAGGTCTCCTCTCCGGAGCAGCTGATCCGCAACCTCTCCGGCGGCAACCAGCAGAAGGCCATCATCGCCCGCTGGCTGGTGACGCAGCCGGATCTGCTGATCCTGGATGAGCCCACCCGCGGCATCGACATCGGCACCAAGACGGAGATCCAGAAAATGGTGATCCGGCTGGCCCGGGAGCAGCACATGTCCATCATCTTCATCTCCAGCGAGATTGACGAGATGACCCGCACCTGCACACGCCTGGCAGTCCTGCGGGACCGGCGGAAGGTGGCGGAACTGACCGGCGACGACATCAACTCCGACCGGGTGATGGCAGCCATTGCAGGAGGTGCCTAAATGATGGGAAGAGTGAAAAAGGTGACGTCCAACCACCTGTTTCTGCCGCTGTTTGCCCTGGCTCTGCTGCTGGTGTTCAACGCGTTTGCCACCCCCGGCTTTTTTGCCATTGAGTTCCAGAACGGCCAGTTTTACGGGCGCATTATTGACATTCTCAACCGGGCTTCGATCCTGGTGATCTTGTCCATGGGCATGACCTTCGTCATCGCCACCGGGGGCATCGACATCTCCCAGGGCTCTGTCATCGCCATCTCCGGCGCCATCTGCTGCTCTCTGATCGGCGGAGCAGGGGACGGCACCGCCAATATGCCGCTGCTGCCGGCCTGTCTGATCGCCGTGCTGGTCTGCGCCCTGTGCGGCGTGTGGAACGGCTTCCTGGTCTCCAAGCTGAAGATCCAGCCCATGGTGGCCACACTGATCCTGCTGACCGCCGGACGAGGCATCGCCATGCTGATTACCAAGGGGCAGAATGTCACCGTGTACTATGAGCCCTTCACCTACATCGGCACCACCATTCCCGGCAGCCCCCTGCCTACCACCATCTTCATTGCCGCCCTCATGGTGCTGTTTGTGGTTCTGATCCAGAAAAAGACGTCTGTGGGACTGTTCGTCCAGGCGGTGGGCATCAATGCCAACGCCGCCCGGCGCACGGGCCTCAAGGTCTCCTCCATCATCTTTATGGTGTACGTCTTCTCCGGCATCTGCGCCGGCATTGCCGGACTGATGGAATCCTCCATGATCGCGGCGGCGGACCCCAACAACGCCGGCCTCAACATGGAGATGGACGCCATCTTGTCCGTGGCCCTGGGCGGAATGCTTCTCAGCGGCGGCAAATTCTACATCGGCGGCTCCATCATCGGCGCCATCACCATCCAGACGATGACCACCACGCTGTACGCGCTGGGCGTCTCCTCGGAGCAGCTGCCGGTATACAAGGCCCTTGTGGTCATTTTGATCTGCCTCCTCCAGTCCGAAAAATTCAAGGGTGTTCTGGAGAAGCGCACAGCAGAAAAGGCGGTGAAGCAGAGATGAAGCAGAAGAGCAGCCTGAAAGACCGCCTGGTCGGTTCCCGGTATTTTTCCTTCGGCATCACCCTGAGCCTGTTCGTGCTGCTGTATGTGGTCGGCATGATGAACTACCGGGGCTTCATGAAGCCCCAGGTGTTCTGCAACCTGCTGATCGACAACGCGGCCCTGATTATTGCCACCATCGGCATCACCTTTGTCCTGCTGATCGGCGGGATTGACATCTCCATCGGCTCTGTGGTGGCGCTGACCTGTATGTCGTCGGCGCAGATGCTGCAGAACACGGGCCTGCCCGCGCCCGCCGTCATCCTGATCGTGCTGGCCATGGGGGCTGTGTTCGGCCTGGTCCAGGGCTGGCTGATTACGGAATTCAACATGCAGCCCTTCATTGTCACGCTGGCGGGGCAGTTCTTCGCCCGCGGCATGACGGCGATCATCTCCCGGGAGACGATTGTTATTGACAATCCCGTGTACACCTCGCTGGCGTCTGCGCGGATCTATGTCCTGCCCGGCGGATTCATCTCCGTGGGCGTGGTGATCGCGCTGGTGACGCTGGTTGCGGCCACATTGGTGCTGAAGTTCACCCGGTTCGGCCGGAACATCTACGCGCTGGGCGGAAATGAGATGTCTGCGCAGCTGATGGGCCTTCCCACCAAACGGACGAAAATCCTCGCCTACGTGGTGTGCGGCTTCTGCTCGGCGCTGGCCGGTGTGGTCTACTCCCTCATCATGCTCTCCGGGTATCCCCTCCACGCCGTCAGCATGGAGATGGACGCCATCGCCTCCTCCGTGATCGGCGGCACGCTGATGTCCGGCGGCGTGGCCTTCCTGCCAGGCACCCTTCTCGGCGTGCTGATCCAGGGTGTGATCCAAACCTTCATCACCTTCCAGGGGACGCTCTCCGCCTGGTGGACGCGCATCATCATCGCCCTGCTGCTGTGCCTGTTCATTGTGATCCAGGCGGTGGTCAGCCGCAGCCGGCAGCGCCTCAACTCTGAGCACTGATTTTTCCCAATCTTCTTTTCTTCTTTTTTCCGGCACAGTCACCAGGCACGTCCTGGTGGCTGTGTCCATTTCAGGAGGTTTCGGCATGGACGCTTTACTCATCAAAACCGGCGGGCTGCTGCTGATCGTGGCGCTGGGATACCTTCTCAAGAGACGGGGCGTCTTTCAGCAGGGCGATGCCCGTCTGCTGTCCAGGATCATCGTCAACCTGACGCTGCCGGGGGCTCTCCTCTCCAGCTTCAGCGAATTCAGGCTGGTGCCGTCCCTGCTGGCGGTTCTCGCCGCGGCAGCAGCCGCCAATGTCCTGCTGCTGGCTGTCTCCGCCCTGGTGACCCGGGGGCGGCCGGGGCCCGTCCGGGCGCTCTACCTGCTCAACGCCCCCAGCTACAACATCGGCACCTTTGTCCTGCCCTTTGTGCAGAGCTTTCTGCCGCCGGACATGCTGCTGGCCGTCTCCATGTTTGACGCGGGCAACAGCCCCTTCAACTGCGGCGGCGCCTATGCGCTGACGGCCGCCCTCACCGGCGGGGAGCGCCTGACGCTCCGCTCCGTTCTGGGAGTGCTCCGCCCGCGCCCTTTGACACCTTTTTGGTCATCCTGCTCCTGGGGCTGCTCGGCCTGCGCCTGCCGCAGCCGGTTTACACCGTGGCGGGGATGTTCGGTCAGGCCAACGCCTTTCTGGCGATGCTGATGATCGGATTGCTGCTGGAGCCGCGGATCCCGCAGGAGAGCCGGTCCGATGTTCTGCGGGTGGTCCTGCTGCGCTATGGATTCGGCCTGGCGGCCTCCGCCGTCTGCTGGATGCTGCCGCTGCCCGCCGGGGTCCGGCAGGTGCTGGTGCTGAGCCTTCTGGCGCCGGTGCCCTCTGTCTCCCTGGCCTACTGTGAGCGGTGCGGCTGTGATTCCGGCGCCGTGGGGGCGATCCACTCCCTCTGCATCCCCATCAGCCTGGCCTTTACGCTGCTGGTGTGCCTGATGTGATGGCGCCCGCTGCTTATGCTCCGGGGCAGCCCACCTCAGGAAAATCTGGAGGCCGCGGCTGTTGGGAAGATGGACGCTTGCGCGTCTGGATTTATGGGCTGTTTCTGCCTAAAAGGTCCCCGGGCCAATGCCCGGGGACCTTTTAGAAACTTAGAAGATTAGAACTTAAGGCCGGAGATATCAATCACAGCGCCTTTGTAATCCTTCTCAGTTGTGCCCTGCTTAGCAAAGACAACCGTTCCATCTTCCAGACCAACAACTGCGGCGAAGTTGTTATGACCACCGTCCGCATCGTAAACCTTCACCATAATAAAAGCGATGTTTTCGATTTCGTCGGTTTCGATGGAAGGATCGCAAATTCTCTTGACAGCAGTTACGAACTCATCATAGCTCGTAAAGTCTGTGCTTCCGCCGAACCACTGTTCAGCACCAGCCTCGTAATCACTCCAGTTATCCGCGGTAATGGCAGTCAGCTTACCAGACAGGGTGATCTTGCCATTTTCGAGGCTCTGATCCAAGCCTGTGGAGGGCAGGGTGTGCCACTGATCCTTGGACGGATCAGAGTCATTCATAATGTCCTCCACATCCTCAGGAGTCGCCGGCTGTTCACCGACACCAGGGACCGTCTTGCTCGCATCGTACTTGAACTCAGTCGTGAATCCGGTCCGATCGTTTTCTGCGGTGAAAGTATACACTTTTCCACTGACCGTCTTATCGGTCACGGTGTAACCAGCATCTTCCAGAGCGGCCTCGATAGCGACCAGGATATCTTCGGTAGAAGGCTCATCTCCGGTGTAAACAACCTTCACATCGGAAGGATCATCCAGATTGGCGGAGATGTCGTTATCAACGCTGGGCTTAGAGGGCTTCTTGTCGTCCACTTCCTCGATCACCAGGTACTCGACCAGGTACTCATCCACAACAGCGTAGACCTTGTCGTTGCTGTCCTTGGAGACAGAGCGGTAAGAGCTGGACTCAATGTTGCCGTCCTCGTCCACATAGAAGAACTTGGCGTCATCGGCCACAGAGATGGTCTCGTTCTTGCCCTTGGTATCCAGGATAACGGTGTAGTCAGCAGAGACCTTATCCACGCCGGAGCCGGTCAGATACTGCTTGGTAGAGCCATCGGTATAAGTGGTATAAGCATTCAGCTTGGTGATAACGCCGTACTTGTCGACAGAATAGCTCTTGAACATGCCGTTCTGGGTCTTGCCGAGGCTCTCGTCGACCTTCACGGTCTTGACCTCACCGTTGACAACGGCCTGATACTCGTAGTAGTCGCCATCCTTGTCATGAATCAGGTTGGAGACGGACTCCTTGGCCAGGAACAGGGTATCCTTGCTGCTGTCCTCAATGATGGAGCTATCCTGCACGAAGATAAACATGACAGTAGCCATCTTGCCGGACTTGCAGTAAGCAAATGCTTCGACTTTGGCGCTGGAAGAAGCGCTGATGGTGGGAGCGTTCTTGATGCCGGTATAGACGCTGTAATCGTCGTTGCTATCGTCATACACCACGAACACCGTACTGCTGTTGGAAGTCACAGTCGTACCACGGGTCAGGGTGATGCCGGCCTTGTCGTTGATCATGGAGAAGTCGGTCACGCCGTCAGTATACGCACTACTACCATCGCCGAAGTTGACCTCATTGTTGCTGTCAGTCTCGTAGACCTTTTTGGAATCGACAGGCTTCAGGGTGTAGTCGCCATCTTCGTCCACACGATAGGTAACGATGGTGGCATTGGTGATCTTATCTTTGCCGTTGCTGTAGTTCTCAGTGGTGTCAACGACCTTCTCAGTGCCGTCGGCGAACACCAGCAGAGCGCGGTTGCTGGAGAAGTTGCTCTTATCCTGGGTGTCGACCAGCAGGGCGTAGTCACCGATCTCGTCGTTCTGCTCGACATAGATCATGTAGCCATAGGCATCCAGATAAACAGTGTATTCCTCATCCACGCTGACATTGCCGATGTCCTCGCCAGCGATCATCTTAGAGGCGTTGTACTTGGTGCCGCCGATGGTGAGGGCTTTCTTCACGTCCTCGTCCTTCACGCTGTTCTCAGCGCGGGTTACGGTACCAGTGACCTCCTCAGCCAAAGCCACAGACTTGACTTCATCAGCAGACTGGGAGTAGGTGTACAGGACATAGGCGTCGTCCTCGAAGGTCTCGGCGGTTTCAAAGTCCTCGACACCATTTGCACCGTCGGGCTTCACATCCTCAACAGCGATCTCCACATAGGCGTCCTTGTTGCCCTTGGCAGCCACGGAACGGTTGATGGTGCCCACATAGGTGTTCACCATAGTGATCACGACGGTGTCGTCGTCATCATCATAGAAGACCTCGGTCAGAACGCCGTTGGCGCCGAACTCGGTGTCGTCGTCGTTCTTGGTGATGTCAACAGCCTTGTCCTTCAGCTCAGCGCCGTCCTCATAGACGGTGACGTCCTTCTTGTCCACGCTGCTGCCCAGGTCCAGGTCGGCATAGATATCGTCCACGGCGACCTTGGCGGTGTAAGAAGCGTCAGCCTCCTTGGCGTAGGTGCCGATCTTCTCGGCCTTCAGACGCCACACGTTGGCGGGACGGGCGAAATCATCCGTGCCGTCGGACAGCTTCAGATCGTCGAAGTAACGCTCGGCGAACTGCATCTTGTTGTCCTCGCTGATGCTCTCGTTCTTGTCGTTGTTGACAACATCCTTCCGGCTGGAAGTGGTGTTGATGGTGATGTCACCCACAACGATGGTGTTCTGCTGGTCATACTCCACCATGGTGGCCTGCAGCATGTTGAACGCATACAGGGCAGCCTCCTGGCGGGTCACGGCCTTGGAGCCCACGAACTCGTCGTTGCCGTCGTCCAGGCCAATGCCCACGGCCTGCTTGATGACGGACACGGTCCAGTTGGCGCCGGTGTAGCCCTCGATGGAGCTGTCATAGCCCAGAGCGCCCAGCAGCATCTTCATGAACGCATTGCCGCTCAGGGTGCCGGTGGGACGGAAGGTGCCGTCAGCATAGCCGCTGATGATACCCTGCTGAGAGCAGTAGGTGATGTAGCCCGCGAAGGTGTTGGTCACGGGAACATCCTTGAAGGGGGCGGTGCTGGCCGCCAGAGCGGATGCGGTGGTGGGGCCCAGGATCAGGTTGCAGATGATCTTGGCGGCCGCACCGCGGGTCAGGACATCATCGGGACGGAAGTCGCCGCCGGAATAACCGTCGACAACGCCCAGAGCAGAGATCACATCCACAGCTTCCTTGTAGGTGATCTCGCTGTCGTCCGTGAAGTCCTTGGCGCCGGCGCTGACGGTGACCAGAGACATGGTCATCACCAGAGCAAGCACCAGAGAAAGGAACTTCTTCATTTGGGATTTCTCCTCCTTTAAAATATTTGCGGTCCGCCGGTATGCCTGCCGCCGGGTCTGAGATTCGTGTGGGGGCTAGCCAACCAACTTGTGTCGGCCTACACCAACCACAGAGCCGGCCGCCAGTGACACTCCCGCCGTCCGCAACGCCAATGTATCAGTGTTTTTCCGGATTGTCTACGGATTCGGCGCGATTGTTATTCAAACGAAACACGCCGTTCAAAAGCGTCTGATTCGTGGTAATTTATGTAACAAAAGTTGTGGATTTCCAAAAAAGAGAGAGGCGGGAAACCGGGGCTGCCCGGTCTCACGCCTCCTTCTGCAAGAGGATGTATTTCTGCCCGTCCTTGGCGATCTGGTGCTCCGCCAGCATCCGCTGGAGAATGGGCCAGCACTGGCGGGGGCCGATTCGCAGCACCCGGGCAATGTCCTGGCGGTAGGCAAACCCCGCTTCCGACAGGTACGCCAGGATCGCCTGCTCCTGGTCCTCCGGCGGCACCACCGTGCTGGGCAGGTAATAGCGGTTTCCCACTTTGGTCAGCTTTCCCCGGGCCACCATCTGCCGAAGCCGGTTGTAGGCCGTGTTCTTGGAGACCCGCAGAAGGGCCATCACCTCATTCCGGGTGATGGAGCCCTGGCGCCGGACAACGTCCAGCACCTGGTTCTCGCCGCCCACCCGGATGTCGTAGTCCAGGCGCAGGTCCCGCAGGGAGAGATCGTCCAGCCCGCCCTGCACCAGCGCCGCCCGCACCAGCTTGGACAGGCGGGTGCGCTCATAGGGGCGGCGGCTGCGGGGGGACATCAGGACCCACTCCGCCTCTGGCGGCGCCGCCTTGCGCAGCTTCTGGAGAATGGACAGGACGCCGCTGGTCAGGCGGACCTGCCGGTCCGGCAGGATAAGCCGCTCCTTCTGCAGGTCCACCTGGTCCCACCGCAGCGACGCGATCTCCTCCACCTGGAGCCCCAGCTGCCAGGTGAGCCACAGGGCCGCCCCGGCGGGGGTGTCCTGTTCCGCCTGCAGCAGCTTCCAGAGGGCGAACTCGTCGATCTGCGGCGCTGCCTTCCGGCGGATGCGGGTGGAGACCTTCTTCTCCGTCAGGTAGGCCGCGAAGTGGACGTTCATGGCGGCGGCCTCCAGCCCGGTGATCCGGGAGACGTACTGCCAGTCGTGACGTTCCAGCTGCCGCAGAACGTAGTCGTGGCGCAGGTCGATCAGGCGGACGGCCTTCAGGTCCCCGGCGTCCAGCGCGGCGCGGGCCAGGCGGGAGATGGACTGGGCCGCCAGGGGCTGCTGGTCCCGGTCCGACAGCACCACCCGTTCGCTGCTGCCGTTCCGCTCCCGGCGCAGGGCCTCCAGCCAGGCGGCCAGCTCCGGGGCCAGCGGGACCGCCCGGTCCGGCAGCAGGAGCTGTTCGCCCAGCAGATCCACCTGAGCCCAGGTGAGGTGCTGGATTTCGTCCCGCATCAGACCGGCCATCCACGCCAGCCGCAGGATGGCTCCCGCGGCATCATTTGTATGCTCTTCCAGCACCCGGCAAAGCAAGGCTCCATCGGGGCGGTTGAGCGTGTAACTCTGCATGGCCTCTCCTTGTTTTGTTACGCTTGTGTGTCACAAAAATGACCTTCCTGCTTTTGGAAGTCTGCGGATACCGGAATCTTCTCTATAAGCTAACGTTTTTTGTGACAATTGTTATGCACGTGAAACCGCTTTTGAAAAAACTCCTAATCCATTGCACCACAATGGATACGGAGATTTTCTCGCTCAAAATATACACTATAAGATAACTAAAATCAATATCTTATAGCATATTTTGAATGGACACGTTCCAGAATAGACTTATTCTAAAAGGAGCGTGAAACAGATGACAAAACAGGAGCGAGTCGCCATGGGGCACCGGCTGCGGCAGCAGAGGACCCTTCTGGGCCTCACCCGGGAGGAGTTTGCCGAGCTGGCGGATATCAGCGCCGGCTATTACGGCCAGATCGAGGTGGGGACCTCGCAGATGTCCATTGACACGCTGATTAAATTATCGAAGACGTCGCAGCTCTCAATGGAGTATATCCTTTTGGGAGAGGAGATTCAGCCCGATGCGGATCTGACCGCCATAGAGGCCCTGCTGGCCCGGTGCACGCCCCGGGAGGTCCGGCTGGCTGAGAAGGTCCTCCGGCTGTTTCTGCTGCGGGGAGACGCATAGCGGGCCTGCGGCGGCCGGATAGATCTGCGCCCGCTGGGTTGAAAAACCGGATCCACTTCTTGATTCGGCGGCCGCCATCCACTAAAATAGGGAGGTAAACCCGCAGGACGGAGAAACGGATATGCGAGAAAGGACGGGATCCCATGGAACTGCAGAAGGGACAGAAGTGCAAACTGGCGGACCTGACCGGAAGCGGACAGCTGCGAATCTCCGTGACGGTGTCCCTGCCGGGGAGCGAGGCGGACGTGACCTGCTTCGGCGTGGACGGAGCGGGGAAGCTGTCCGACGACCGTTATTTTATTTTTTACAACCAGACCAGTTCGCCGGAGGGCGCCGTCTCCATGCACCAGTCCGGGGAGTCCACGGTGTTCTCGGTGGACCTGAACCGCCTTCCGGGCTTCCTGCAGAGGCTGGTGGTGACGGTGGCGGCGGAGAGCGGCACCATGCAGGCGCTGGCTCGGGGACTCCTGACGCTGGAAGGAGAGTTGGACCGGGCGGCCTATGTCTTCACCGGTGCGGGGTATCAGCAGGAGAGGGCCCTGATTCTCTGCGAGGTGTACCGCAAGGATGGGATTTGGCGCTTTTCCGTGGTGGACAGCGGCTTCAACGGGGGACTCTCCGCCCTGCTGGCCTACTTCGGCGGGGAGGAGGTCAAGCCTGACCCGCCGACCCCGGCGCCCGCTCCGCCGGAGCCGAAGGTGAATCTCTCCAAAATCAGCCTGAAGAAGAGCGGAGAGAGCCACAAGATCGACCTGACGAAAAACCGTCGGCGCATCCACGTGAACCTGAACTGGGACCAGCGGCGGGGCCTGTTCAGCCGGGGCATCGACCTGGATCTGGCCTGTATGTACCGGCTGAAGGACGGGCGGCAGGGGGTCATCCAGGCCCTGGGCAACAGCTTCGGCGCCGCCGATCAGCCCCCCTACATCAAGCTGGACAAGGACGACCGCTCCGGCGCCAGCGCCAACGGCGAAAACATGGACTTCTTCCGGCCGGAGCTGATCGACTTCGCCGTGGTTTTCGCCTTCATCTATGAGGGCGTGCCCAACTGGCGGTCCACCAACGCCCGGGTGGTGTTGAGCCAGCAGGGGGCGCCGGATATTGAGGTCCAGATCGACAACCCCAACAGCAACGAACGGTTCTGCGTCCTGGCCAGCCTCACCGGCCGGGACGGCGGGCTGGAGGTCCGGCGGGAGGACTTGTTTTTCAACAGCCACCGGGCTGTGGACGCCCATTACCACTTCGGCTTCCGCTGGGTGGCGGGCCACAAATAACACGGGAGAGGAGCCGAAGTCATGTTGGATTTGCAGCGGGGACAGAAGATCTCCATTCAAACCGTCTGCCGGACCTGGACCCTGGAGGTGGAGCTGCGGCATCAGGGGCCCCTGGCGGTCGACGTGTCCTGCTTTGGCCTGGACAGCGCAGGCCGCCTCTCCGACGAGCGGTATTTTCTTTTCTATAACCAGCGGCGCTCGCCGGAAGGGGCCATGGCCCTCTCTGAGGGAGCATCCGGCGGAACGGCCCGATTCCAGGTGGATCTGGCGGCCCTGCCGGACCATATCCAGCGGCTCTCCTTCACTGCCGCCATTGACGGCGGCCGCACCCTGCGGGAGCTGGAACAGGGCAGCATCGGTCTGTGGGTCAGAGGGGAGGAGATGGCCCGGTATGCCTACGCGGGGAACGAGTTCTCCGGGGAGCGAGCCATCGTGGCCGGCGAGCTCTACCGGAAAAACGGGGACTGGAAGTTCAGCGCCGTGGGCCGGGGCTTCAACGGCGGCCTCCGGGCCCTGGTGGAGAGCTTCGGCGGCGTGGTGTCAGACCCGGTCCCGCCGCCTCCGCCGCCTGTCCGGACAGCTGTGTCTGCCCGGACAACCCGGCAGCCGGCC
This sequence comes from Flintibacter sp., assembly GCF_046973065.1. Classification (NCBI taxonomy): domain Bacteria; kingdom Bacillati; phylum Bacillota; class Clostridia; order Eubacteriales; genus Flintibacter; species Flintibacter sp. The sequence continues at coordinate 81,206 of NZ_JBKVXZ010000002.1, forward strand.
GCGCCCGCCGGCGGTCCGCCTCCTTCCGTGGGGGACATCCTGCGCTCCCTGCCGCCCCATGTCTGCACCCGCATGGAGGGGCTGGCCCGCCGCTGCCAAGGGGACCTGGACTTCCTGGCGCCGTTGTACAAAGCCTCCTTTGCAGCACTGGCCCAGGTGCCCCGGGCAGCGGAGAGGGACCTTCAGACGGTCCTGTGCGCCGATGCCTCCGGCTCCATGTTCGACCTGTACCGCGGGGGCCGGGTCCAGCAGATGTTCGACAAGTTCTTCGCCCTGTCCTCCACCCTGTCAGACAGCGGCGCCCTGGACTGCTGGGCCTTTGCTGCGAAGAGCCGCCAGCTGGAGCCGGTGACGCTGGACAACATCCGGGACTACACCTTCTCTCAGGCCGGCGGATACGAGCGGTGGATGAGCATGCTCAACTACCAGTACAACAACGAGCCGGAGGCCATGCGGGACATCATGATGATCTACGGCGGCCTGCGCAGGCCCATTCTGGTGCTGTTCCTGACGGATGGCCGGTTGCAGTCCGACTGGGAGATCGAGGAGATCCTCATCAAGACCTCCCGTTTCCCCGTGTTCTGGCAGTTCATCGGCCTCTATGGCGAAGAGTACGGCGTGCTGAATCACCTGGATGAGATCGACGGCCGCCACACCCAGAACGCCGCCTTTTTGAAGATGGAGGATTTCGACGATTTCATGGACAGCGGATTTTACCGGACCATTTTCGCAAACACGGCCGCTTGGCTGGAGGAGCTGGACCGGAAGCAGATGCTGCCGTAGAGGAGATGCGCTGGGGCGGATGCTATTTACGGGGCAGCAGGGGGCGGGAGCCGAGGCATGGGACTTTTTCGGGTGTCAAATGATGCGGAGACTGTGAAAAGCCCCTGGGATGGAACCCGGCGCATCAGGGATTTTGCCGCTGGGCATTGCGCACTCCAGCTGATGCGGCCCTGCGGGATACCCCTGGTTGCCCGGAGCGGCAGGCCGTGAGGCTGCGGGATGGCTGTGCCTTCGGATGCGGCACGTCTCCATGCTTCTGTCAGGGGCCATCCCGGCGCTCTCGGGTTTGCGTTACCCCCTTGCCCGGACAGGAAAAAGAAGGTATAATCATTTTGTTCCATCACAGCGGGCGGACAGCCCGCGGCAAGGAGAAACTGAGGAGGTCTTCTTATGCTGTGCACGAGAGAAGTCACGGTCCAGGTCCCTGACGGCCTGCACCATCAGACGGCGGCCCGGTTCATCCAGACTGCCAACCGCTTTACCAGCGTCGTCCGCGTCGTATACGGCGACAACAACGTCAATGCCAAAAGCCTGCTGGGTGTGCTCTCCCTGTCCATCGGAGCGGGGACGCGGATCACGATCACCGCAGACGGAGCGGATGCCGGAGAGGCGCTGGATGCGCTGGAGCAGTGCCTTGCCGGGGCGTGAGCCTTTGGAGCAGACCTGATCTCCTGAATCAAAGAGGGGCCGCTGGCAAAGCCGGCGGCCCCTCTTTACAGAAATGCGCGGGGACCGGACAGGCATCCGGTCCCCGCGCACTCTGAGATTGATCGTCTGACAAGCGTCAGTCTGCCGTCTCCTCCCGGCCGACCTTCACGCCCATCTTGTCCTCGTAATACTTGACCAGCGCCGCCTGGTCCTCGTCGATGTGGCCGTTGTCGTTCATCCAGTCCATCACATGGAGGACCACATCTGTCAGCGGCGTGTCGATGTCCAGCTTGTGGGCATAGTGCTTGGCGTTCAGGATGTCCTTCCGGTGGACGGCGATCCGCGCGCCGGGGGTGTAGTCCCGCTTGATGATCTTGGGCACCTTGTTGTCGTACATGGGACCGCCGGCAAAGCCGCCCCGGGTGGCCTCGAACGTGGTCTGCAGGTCGATGCCCGCCTTGGCCGCGAAGGCATAGCCCTCCGCAATGGCCACCAGGATGGCGCCGCCGATCATATTGTTCACCAGCTTGGTGACGCTGCCGCTGGCGGGACCGCCGGTGTAAACGGGACTGCCCATGCACGCCAGGACCGGCTTTACCTTGACAAAGGCCTCCTTGTCGCCGCCGGTCATAATGGCCAGCGTCCCGGCGATGGCCATGGGGTTGCCGCCGCTGACCGGGGAGTCCAGCAGGAACATCCCCGCGTCCTTGGCCTGCTGGTACAGCTCCAGAATGATGTCCGGTGCGGTGGAGCTCAGGTCCACAATCACATTGCCGGGCTTGCCGTACTGGATGGCCTGCTCCACGCTGTTGCGGATGATGGGATGGGTGGGCAGGATCTGGAGGATCACGTCGCAGGCCTTGTAGATTTCTGCCGGGTCACTGACGGGGATGCCGCCTGCCTCCCGGAAGGCGTCCATCTGCTGCTGGACCACATCGTAGCCCAGCACGGGCAGCCCGCACTTCTGCACCACGTTTTTCGCCATAGGCAGTCCCATGACGCCCATTCCCAAAAATCCGATTTTTTGCATATCCAAGACTTCCTTTCTTCGCAATCAGCCCGCCACGATGCTGGGAAGCAAGGTGGTGAGGGGCGAGACATAGGTGATGAGGAACAACACGATAATGGAGATCAGCAGCATGGGCATCATGGCCTTCAGGGAGTGAGACAGCCGGGTTTCGCCGGTCTGGTTGCACAGCAGCAGACACAGGCCCACCGGCGGCGTCACCAGGCCGATGCAGAGGTTGAAGCTCATGACGATGCCGAACTGCAGCAGATCGATGCCGAAGGCATTCAACAGCGGCAGCAGGATCGGGGTCATCATCACCACAGCCGCATTGGCCTCCATCAGCATACCGATGATCAGGAACAGAATGTTCAGCAGCAGCAGAATGACGACGGGGCTGTTTGTGATGGAGCTGAAGAAGGAGACCAGCTGCTGGGGCAGGCCGGAGGTGGTGATTACATAGCTGGAGGCGGAGGACAGGCCCACCATCACCATGATGGTGGCGGTGGAAACTGCGCCCTCCACAAACACCTGGGGCAGCTCCTTGAAGCTCATGTCCTTGTATACGAAGAGGCTGATGATCAGGCTGTACACCACTGCCACGGCAGAGGCCTCGGTGGGGGTGAAGATGCCGCCGAAGATGCCGCCCAGGATGATGATGGGCATCAGCAGCGCCCAGATGCCCTTGCGCACGGAGGCGCCGATCTTCCTCAGGTTGGGCTTCTCATGGGCCGGCAGATTGTGCTTGTGGCCGTAATACAGGCCGTAGGCAATCAGAGCCACCGCCAGAATGATGCCCGGCAACACGGAGCCCAGGAACAGCTCCGCCACGGACACATTGGTGATGCTGGCGTACACGATCAGCACAATGGAGGGCGGAATGATGGGACCCAGGATGGAGGAGATGGACGCTACGCCCACGGCGAAGGGGGCGGGATAGCCCTCCCGCTTCATGGCGGGGATGGTGATGCCGCCGATGGCGGAGGCGGTGGCCACGCCGGAGCCGGAGATAGCGCCGAACAGGGCGGAGGCCAGAATGGTCACCAGGGACAGGCTGCCCTTGATGTGTCCTATAATGGCATTACAAATGTCAATCAGTTTTCCTGTAATACTGCGGGACATGATATTGCCCGCCAGAATGAAGAAGGGGATGGCCAGCAGGGCGCTGCCGTTCATGCCCGCGAACATTCTCTGAGGCAGCACAATCAGGGGCAGGTCCGCCAGGTTCAGGGCTGCCAGGGCGCCGATGCCCAGGGCGATGTAGATGGGGAATCCCAGGAGGGCGAGACCCAGCAGCAGAATGATGATTAACAGGCCGGCGTTCATACCTGGGCCTCCTTTCCGGCCCCGCGCAGGGCAGAGATGTTCTTGAAGAGGACCTCAATGGAAGTCAGGAGCATCAGCACGATGCCGACGGGCATACAGGAATAGGGGATGGACATGGGGATCCCAAGCCCCGCAGACATGGTGCGGGCGCCGGTCTGCACCAGGGTGATGGAGTAGGACAGCAGGAATACCATGAACACCATGCCGGCCAGAGTGGCGATGATGGTGAGGATGGTCCGCACCTTCGGCTTCATCAGATTGATGAGAATGTCGATCTGCAGATGGCTGTTGCGGCGGATGGCAATGGCTGCACCGATCATCACGTCGTAGATGAACAGATACCGGGCCAGCTCCTCGCTCCAGGAGTTGGCGTGGGCAAAGATGTACCGCATGATGACCTGGTAGGCGATGATGATGACCATAATCCCTACGGTGACAGCCAGGATCGCTTTCTCGACCTTCTCCAGGACATCTAGGAATTTGGAATATCCTCTCAGCATGTTTGACACCTCGCTATGTCCTTCGTGGCGGTTGTCAGGCATTGGGGGCCAGCGCACGGATCTGGTTGCACCAGTCGGCCAGATCGGGGAAGTTGGCCTCCGCATAGCCGCTGAAATGCTCGGTAAAGGCGGCGTTGTCCACATCCACAAAGGTGACGCCTTCCGCGGTCAGCTCTTCCTTGGCGGCATCCTCCCGCTCCAGCACCTCCTGACCGATCTGTTCGCCGGCATAGACGGCAGCCTCCTCCAGCGCGGACTGGATGTCCTCCGGCAGGGATTCAAAGTACGCCTTATCCATGATGATGGTGTTGGCGCTGTATACATGGTTGGTCAGAATCCAGTAGGGGCAGACCTCCTGGAAGGAATAGCTCTGGGAGTCCAGGATGGAGTTCTCCTGCCCATCCACGGTGCCCTGCTGCAAAGCCGTGTAGGTCTCGCCCATAGCCAGGGGAGTCGGGGCGGAGCCCATCCACTCCCAAACCTTGATGTAGCCCTCCAGATTGGGGCTGCGGAGCTTGAAGCCGGCGAAGTCCTCCACGGTCTTCATCTCCTTGGTGGCGGTCACGATCCGGGCACCACGGTAACCGGCGCCCATCAGCTTGAAGCCGGAGTCATTGCCCACGGTGTCTAGAATCTCCTGGCCCAGCTCGCCGCCCCAGACCGCCTGGAAGTGGTCGTAACCGTTGTAGATGTACGGCATGATGTCGATATTTGCCAGATTTGTGAAGGGAGCCAGCGTGCCCACGGACTCGCAGGTGATGTCCGCTACGCCGGCAGCCATGCCCTCCAGCACCTCAGTGGTGGAACCCAGGCTGTTGCCGCCGTAGAATTCAATGGAGACGCGGCCGGATGTGAGCTCCTCTACCTTCTCCTTGAAGAACGTGGCCATATCATAGCCCAGCTCGCCGGGGGCACTGCCGTTCAGCGCCATGCGCCAGGTGTATTCCGCGCCGGTGCCGTCTCCGCCGGAATCACCGCCTCCACCGCCGCAGCCTGTCAGCAGGGTAAACATCATCACAAGTGCCAATACCATTGCCAACGTCTTTTTCACATCAAACACTCCTTTTTCTTTTATCCTGTCGATTCTCTGCGAAGGGTCGCTTGCTGCCGGGACATGACAGTCGTGCCGCCGGCCTGACAACAAAATATGTTGTCTTATAAATGGTTTTACTATTTATATTTCTTGCTTTATTTTATAGCACTTTACCCAATGCTCGTCAAGCGTTAATAAAATAACTAGCTATTTTGCACAATTTTTAACAATGTCGCGTGCGGATATGTCTCGCCACTCCTGCAGGCATCCTACGGACTCTCCCTTGATTCCGGCTTTCGAGTATGATATACTTTTCACAAAAAGCAGGAAGGGTAAGGAGAACCATGATGGAGCAGCCTTCTTCCAAGGCCCTCTTCACGCCTGCCAAGACCCAGCGGGCATCCGAGGCTATTTACAATCAGATCTACCCCAAGATCATTTCCGGGGAACTGCGTCCGGGGGACCGGCTCCCGCCGGAGCGGGAGCTGGCGGAGATGTTCCAGCGCAGCCGCCCTGTGGTGCGGGAAGCGCTGCGGATGCTCCAGCAGGAGGGACTGATCGAAACCGCCGTGGGCAGCTCCGGCGGCGCGGTGATCCGGGGCGTCTCCCTGAAATCCGTGGAGGAGCCCCTGAAAAACCTGGTGGCCATGGGGGCCATCAATCTGGATGAGCTGCTGGAGTATCGGCATATCAACGACCGCAGCTGCGCCCGTCTGGCTGCCATCCACCACACGGAGGAGGATGCCGAGGCGCTCCGGCAGACCCTGGAGGGCGCGAAGGCCAACCTGGACAGCCTCTTCAGCTTCCAGGAGTATGATGTGGCGTTCCACAGTGCTTTGGCCAAGGCCAGCCACAACACGCTGGCCTCTCTGATTAATGACGTGATTGTCCGCCTCAACACGGATGTGTTTGTGGAGACGATTCGGGATTACACACCGGAGCAGCTGCGGGAGATCAATTTGCGGATCTACAACACCCATTACGCCATCATGGAGGCCGTCCTCGCCCATGACCCCGACGGGGCGGACCGCGCCGTGGCGGCCATGGTCCGGCTGTTTCAGGATACGGTCCATTGAACAGGCACGGAGCTTCACAAGTACGGCAGCGCGCCGCGAAAAGAAACGCTCGCCGCTGCGCATGAGGGGGCGCATCCGGATCCTGCTGCCTGGGAAGGGCAGGGAAATACCGTTCACAAATTTCTGCGATGCAGCTGCGTCGCAAAAAAGCTGGCTGCCCGCCGGGCAGCCAGCTTTTTTGCCATGATGTTTTGGAAAGGAGTTCCCGCGGTTAGGTGCCGCCCCGCAGGGTGTTCTCCTGGATGAAGCGAATCAGCTCCCACCCCAGCTTGGGCAGATAGCGCCCCTTTTTGAGAAAGAACCCCACGTCGAACACCACCGGCTCCTCGAAGGGGCGGATCGCCAGCCCTTCGCAGCCCAGGGCCTGCTGGCCCTGGGCCACGCTGATGATGCCCACGTACCGGCAGGAGCGGACCAGATTCGCCATGCACAGCACCTGGTCATAATTGAAGAGAATGTCCGGGATCACCTGATGGCGCTCAAACTCCCGGCTCATCAACTCCTTCACCTTGGATTGGGCGTCCATCATAATGAGCTTCTCCTCCCCCAGCCGCGCCAGGGGGATCCGGTCCAGCCGCGCCAGGGGATGGTCCGGATGCAGCACCGCGTGGATCTCCATAGTGCCCATAGGAATGATCTCCAGCTCCTCCGCCTCCGGCGCTGTGGGGAAGGCGTTATAAGCCAGGTCCAGCATTTCACCCGTCACCATCTCCACGTGCTTGTTCATGGAGCCCTCGTTCAGGTAGATCTGCGCCTTGGGGTGCTCCCGCAGAAAGGTGGAGAAGATCATGGGCACGATGGGATTCGTCAGCACGTGGGAGATTCCCAGCCGCAGGCGCTGTTCCGCCGTGCCGGCCAGATCCCGCATGGCATTTTCCGCCGCTTCACAGGTGCTGAGGATGCGCCGCGCCCAGATCATAAACTGCTCGCCCTCGTATGTAAAGGTAACGCCCTTGGAGCTGCGGACCACCAGCCGCACCCCCAGCTCCTCCTCCAGCGCCTGGACGGCGGAGGAGATGGCCGGCTGGGACACGTAGAGCGCCTCGCTGGCCTGGGTGAAATTCTTATACTGGTAGACCGCGTCCAGATATTGCAGCCGCTTCAGATTCAGCATCCGGCAGACCTCCCATCCCTCCGGCGGCGCACCGCCGCGCTTTTCTTTAAGAATAAAGGAGTTTTATTGAAAAATCAAGATTTTCTTTATGCCAAAAGTGCGAATTGACATTTTTTTGACTAGCTGTTTATAAGTTTTTGTTATTCCTGCATAAAAACATGGTATTTCACTATTGAATTGCCAGTTGCTAAAATTCAAATTGGAAGACATATTGGGGGGCGCGGGAAAGGAGGGGACACGGCAGAGGGCGCCGCTTTCATCAAATCTGACAGAGAAGGACGGGAGGATATAGACAACATGATCGTAGTGAGCGTGATTGGAATCATTCTGGCATTCGCGGTGCTGATCTTTGCGGCTTACAAAAAAATCAGCATGTTCCTGGCGGCAGTGCTGGCTGCGGCCATCGTGGCCCTGTTCGGCGGGCTGGACGTGGCGGCCTCCCTGGTGGGGGCGGACGGCCCCTTCCTCATCGGCATGAAGGACTTCGTGGGCAGCTGGCTGGTGATCTTCGCCCTGGGCGCCCTGCTGGGCGCGCTGTATGACAAGAGCGGCGCCACCTGGCGCATCAGCAGCACCCTCATCAACAAGGCCGGAACCCAGTGGACGCTGCTGATCTACGTACTGGTAGGCGCCTTGTTGGTGTACGGCGGCATCCAGGTGACCGTGATGATCTTCGTGCTGCTGCCCTTTGCCAAGATCCTGTTCCCCAAGGCGGGCATCCCATGGTACTTGTTCCCCGGCATCACCGGCCTGGCCATCGCCACCTTTGCCATGGGCCAGATGCCCGGCAGCCTGCAGATGCAGAACATCATTCCCTCCCGAATCCTGGGCACGGCGCTGACCGCCGCTCCGGTGGAGGGCGTGCTGGCCACGCTGTTCATGATCGTCGTAGGTGTCGGCTACCTCTACTGGCAGGTGAAGAAGGGCCATGACGACCCGGAGGCGGCCATCGAGCTCTACCAGGTCCAGGGCGGCATTTTGGACGAGAAAGAGCTGGAGCAGCGGGCTCCGGGCTTCTGGATCTCCCTGCTGCCCATGGTGGTGACCTTCGTCCTCATCAACGGCTTCGGCGTGGAGCTGCTGTACGGCCTCACGGCCGGGTGCGTGCTGTCCCTGCTGTTTTTCTGCAAATCCCTGGGCGGCGTCAGGGGCTTTGGGGAGGTTGTCTCCGAGGGCTTCAACAACGGCATCTTCCCCTGCATCATCATCGCCTCCGTGGTGGGCGTGGGCAAGGTGGTCTCCGCCACCGACGTGTTCGCCCTGGTGCAGGAGAACATCATCAACCTGCCGCTTCCGGGCCTGGTGAAGGTGGCAGCCATCACCACCATCATCGCCGGAATCACCGGCTCCGCCTCCGGCGGCCTGACCATCGCGCTGGAGCTCTTCGGTGAGACCTTCATCTCCTGGGGTTACACGCCGGAGATCATCCACCGGGTGGCCTCCATCGCCTGCGGCGGACTGGACACCCTGCCTTGGAACGGCACCGTAGTGATGCTGTTCGCCCTGTCCGGCGTGTCCTATAAGAAGGGCTACAAGCATGTGGCGATGGAGACGGTCATTCTGCCGCTGCTGTCCCTGATCCCTGTATTTATCTACTATTCCATCGTACACTGAGAAAGGTCGTGTTGAATCGTGGCTACCTATGAAAAGAGCTTTTTGTTGTCCCTGTACCGGGACATGGTCCGGATCCGGGCCTTTGAGGAACACGCCGCCGAGTGCTTCACCAAGGGCATGCTGGCGGGCAACATCCACCTGAGCATCGGTCAGGAGGCAGCGGAGGCCGGTGCCTTCGCGGCCATCGAGCCCAGGGACTACTTCACCTCCACCCACCGGGGCCATGGCCATGCCATCGCCCGCGGGGCGGACCCCAAGCGGGCCATGGCGGAGCTGTTCGGCAAGGCTGCCGGCTACTGCAAGGGCAAGGGCGGCTCCATGCACATTGCGGACATGGAGAAGATGAACCACCTGGGCGCCAACGGCATCGTGGGCGCCGGGCAGCCCATCTCCGCCGGCAGCGCCCTGGCCTCCAAGATCATGGGGGACGACTCCGTCACCGTGGGCTGCTTCGGCGATGGCTCCACCAACGAGGGCTCCTTCCACGAGTCCCTGAACATGGCCGCCGCCTGGAAGCTGCCGCTGGTCTGGTTCATTGAGAACAACTGCTACGGCGTGTCCACGGAGATCCACCGGGTCACCAACACCCCGGATCTGGCCTCCCGGGCCGCGGCCTACGGCGTGCCCTACGCCGTGGTGGACGGCACGGACGCCATCGCGGTGTATGAGGCTATGAAGGTCGCCCTGGACCACGCCCGCAGCGGCAAGGGACCCTATGTGGTGGAGGCCAAGGTATACCGCTATCAGGGCCACTACTGCGGTGACCCGGCGGTTTACCGCCCCAAGGAGTATATGGAGCACGCCCTGGCAAACGACGGCATCGAGAAGCTGGGGCGGCGGCTGCTGGAGAGCGGCGCCGCCCAGGAGGAGCTGGACGCCATCCGGCAGGACGCAGAGGCCGAGATGGACGAGGCTGTGAAGTTCGCGGATGCGTCCCCATATCCGGACCCCGCGACGGTGCTGGATGATATGTATGTGACTGACAACGAAAGGTGCGTGGCGAGATGAGCAAGAAGATCACCGTCAGCAAGGCCATCGGTGAAGCCTTGCACGAGGAAATGCTCCGGGACGAAAAGGTTTTCATCATGGGCGAGGACATGGCCGTCATGGGCAATGTGTTCGCCATCACCAAGGGCTTTCTGGAGGAGTTCGGCCCCAACCGCGTCATTGACACTCCCATCTCCGAGGAGGGGTTTGTGGGCATGGCCGTGGGCGCCGCGATGCGGGGGCTGCGGCCCGTGGTGGAGCTGATGTACGACGACTTCGCCACGGAGTGCGCGGATCCCCTGTTTAACCAGGCTGCCAAGATCCGCTACATGACCGGCGGACAGTGCAGCGTCCCCATGGTCCTGCGGGCGCCCATGGGCGCCGGCCGCCGGAACGCAGGCCAGCATTCCCAGTGCTTGGAGAATTTCTTCTGCCACTTCCCGGGACTGAAGGTGGTGGCCCCCTGCACCGCTGCCGACGCCAAGGGCCTGCTGAAGTCCGCTATCCGGGACGACGACCCGGTAGTGTTCCTGGAACACAAGCTGCTGTACGCCCACAAGGAGGAGATCCCCGATGGGGAGTACACCATCCCCCTGGGTGCGGCGGACGTGAAGCGGGCGGGCAGGGACCTGACCATCATCACCTGGAGCCGTGAGGTCCACTTCGCCCTGGAGGCCGCCCAGACCCTGGAGGCGGAGGGCATCGACGTGGAGGTCCTGGATCTGCGGACTCTGGTGCCCCTGGACTGGGATGCCATCGTGAAGTCCGTCTCCAAGACCCACAACGTCATCATCGTCTCCGAGGAGGTCAAGCGGGGCAGCTACGCCGGTGAGCTCTCTGCCCAGATCGCAGAGGAGCTGTTTGATGAGCTGGACGCCCCGGTGGAACGGGTCTGCGGCCTGAACATCTGCTCCCCCTTCAGCCCGGTGCTGGAGGACAAGAACTTCCCCCATCCGGAGGATATCGTGCGGGCTGTCAAGCGCGTGCTGAACAAGTGAGGAGGCGTGTGAGATGGCTTATGAAGTACTGATGCCCCAGCTGGGCCTGACCATGGAGGAGGGAACCGTCTCCCAGTGGATCAAGCACGAGGGAGACGCAGTAAAGGCCGGGGACGTGGTGGTGGAGATCACCACTGATAAGCTCACCAATGAGATCACCAGCGAGCAGGACGGCGTCCTGCTGAAGATCGTGGCCCAGGAGGGCGAGGATGTGCCGGTGAAGGGACTGCTGGCCTACATCGGCCAGCCCGGCGAACAGGTGGGGGAGACTACTGCCCCCGCTGTATCCGCGGCTTCTGCTGCCCCGTCTGCGGAGCCTGCGGCTGCGCTGGCTTCTGCCCCTGCGGCATCCCCGGCGGCCGGGGGCAAGCGGATCCGAATCTCTCCCCTGGCCCGGAAGATCGCCGGACAGATGGGCGTGGACTACACCGTCCTCACCGGCACCGGCCCCAGCGGCCGGATCGTCAAGCGGGACATCCTGGCTGCGGCGGAGGCCGCGCCCAAGGCAGTTGCTCCCGCCCCTGCTGATCGGAAGATCGCCGCGCCTGCGGCTGTCTCCGGCACCGCCTTCCCAGTGAAGAACCTGGAGCTGATGGAGGGTGACACGGTGGAGAAGCTCACCGGCATGAGGAAGGTGGTGGCCCAGCGGATGTACACCTCTGCTGTGGAGATCCCCACCGTCACCCAGACGGTGAAGGTGGACGTCACCGCCCTGCTGGCCTTCCGCAAAAAGCTGAAGGAGGAGGGCCATGCCTTCTCTGTCAATGACTTTGTGCTGAAGGCCGTGGCCAAGGCCCTGCGCCGTCATCCGGAGATCCTGGTGAGCTTGGACGGGGAGCAGATCATCCGCCGGGCCCATGTGAATCTGGGCATGGCGGTGGCTCTGGACGCGGGGCTCATCGTCCCTGTGATCCGGGACGCGGACCTGCTGAGCCTGGAAGCCCTGTCCGCCAAGGCCAAGGATTTGGCGGAGCGGGCCCGTGCCAACCAGCTGGGCGCCGACGAGTACAAGGGCTCCACCTTCACTGTGTCCAATCTGGGCATGTTCGGCGTGGAGAGCTTCACCCCCATCATCAACCAGCCGGACGCGGCCATTCTGGGCGTCAACTGCACGGAGGATGAGCTGGTGATGGAGGACGACGGCACCATCGCCAAGCATCAGGTGCTGCGGATCTCCCTGACCTTCGACCACCGACTGCTGGACGGCGCGGTAGCGGCCAAATTCGAGATGACAGTCCGGGATCTGCTGGAGCATCCCATGGACATCCTGCTGTGAGGAGCGTAAACAATGGCAACGGAAATCAAAATGCCCCAGCTGGGGCTGACCATGGAGGAGGGCACCGTGGAGCGGTGGCTGAAGGCGGAGGGCGATCCCGTCAAGGCCGGTGAGCCCCTGCTGGAGATTACCACCGACAAGCTGACCAACGAGGTGGCGGCGGAAACCGACGGCGTCCTGCTGAAGATCGTGGCCCAGGAGGGCGCCGACGTGCCGGTAAAGGGCCTGCTGGGCTACATCGGCCGGCCCGGCGAGCAGGTGGGGGCCCCCACCGCAGCCGCGGCACCTGCCGCCCCGGCTGTGGAGGCCGCGGCTGCCCCCAACGGGCCTGGGACGGTGCTGGTCATCGGCGGCGGCCCCGGCGGCTATGTGGCCGCCATCCGGGCGGCCCAGCTGGGCGCCAGGGTGACCCTGGTGGAGCGGGAGCACCTGGGCGGCACCTGCCTGAACATTGGCTGCATCCCTACCAAGTGCCTGCTGCACAGCGCAGAGCTGGTGTCCCAGATCAAGGACCAGGGCGCGGAGATCGGCGTGGAGGCGGACGGCGTCCGGGTGAACTTCCCCCAGGTGATCGCCCACAAGAACGCCGTCTCCAAACAGCTGACCAGTGGCGTAGCGGGACTGCTGAAGGCCAACAAGGTGGTGAAGATCGACGGCGAGGCCAGCTTCACTGGCCCCAAGACCCTCTCTGTGAAGAAGTCCGACGGCTCCGTGGAGGAGATGACCGCCGACGCCATCATCGTGGCCACCGGCTCCGTCAACTCCCAGCCGCCCATCCCCGGCCTGAAGGAGAATCCCAACTGCATCGACTCCACCGGTGCGCTGAGCCTGGAGAAGCTGCCCAAGAGCATGGTGGTCATCGGCGGCGGCGTCATCGGCCTGGAGCTGGCCTGCGCCTACGCGGCCTTCGGCACCAAGATCACCGTGGTGGAGGCACTGGACCACATGCTGCCCATGCTGGACGGCGACCTGACTGCCATCGGCGTGAAGCACATGAAGAAGATGGGCATGGAGTTCAACCTGGAGTGCCCGGTGCAGGCCGTGGAGGCCTCTCCCGTGGGCGCCAAGGTGGTCTGCAAGAACAAGGCCGGCGAGACTGTCAGCTTTGAGGCGGAGAAGGTGCTGGTGGCCATCGGCCGGAAGGCCAATACCGCCAGCCTGAACCTGGAAGCTGCCGGCCTTGCCAACGACCGGGGCCGGATCATCGTCAACGACAAGATGGAGACCAGCGTGCCCGGCGTGTACGCCATCGGCGACTGTGTCAAGGGCTATGCCCAGCTGGCCCACACCGCCAGCGCCATGGGCGAGGTGGCTGCGGAGAATATCTGCGGCATGGAGGCCCACTACGACGAATCCACCAATCCCACCTGCGTGTACATCGAGCCGGAGGCTGCCTCTGTGGGTCTCACAGAGGAGCAGGCCAAGGCGCAGGGGATCGACTACATGGTGGGCAAGTTCCCCATGAGCGCCAACGGCAAGGCTCTGATCCTGAACGGGGGCGAGGGCCTGGTGAAGATCATCGCCGGGAGGGAATACGGCGAGGTGCTGGGTATGCACATCATTGGGCCCCGCGCCACGGATCTGATCTGCGAAGGGGCGCTTGCCATCGGCAGCGAGCTGACGCTGGATGAGCTGGCAGCCACCATCCATTCCCACCCCACCGTCACCGAGACCATGCGGGAGTGTGCGCTGGACGCACTGGGCCGCGCGGTCCACATCCCGCCCCGCAGGAAATAACAGGGCAGTCCTTTCCGGAATTTAGAACAGGAGGTCAATGGGCATGAAAACACTTGGATATCTGGGCCTTGGCGTGATGGGCTACGGCATGACAGGCAATCTGATCGACAAGAGCGGCTGCGACATCTATGGCTACGACCCCGTGCCCGCTTTGCGGGAGCGGTTTGCCGCCCGGGGCGGCAAGGTCCTGGACGACGCTAAAACGCTGTACAAAACCTGCGACATCATCTTCATGTGCCTGCCCACCAACGCCATCGTGAAGGCCACCATCACCGAGATCATGGAGACTGCCCGGCCCGGCACCACCATTGTGGACATGGGCTCCACCTCTCCCTATGTGATTCAGGAGCTCCACGCCGCGGCGGTGGAGAAGGGCTTCCATTTGCTGGACTCCCCGGTCAGCGGCGGCGAGACCGGCGCCAACGGCGGCACCTTGGTCATCATGTGCGGCGGCGAGAAAGAGGTCTTTGACGAGGTCCGGCCCTACCTGCTGATGATGGGTAAGACCGCCACCTACATGGGGCCCTCCGGCTGCGGCAGCACCGCCAAGGTGGCCAACAACATGATGGTGGGCATCCATCTGTGCGCCATGGGAGAGGCATTCGCCTTTGCGAAAAAGGCCGGGCTGGATCCTCAGACCCTTTTTGACGCCATCAAGGGCGGCTTTGCCCAGAGCGCAGTGATGGACGGAAAGGCCCCCAAGCTCCTGAGCCGGGACTTCTCCGCCAGTGCCCGGATCGCCGTCCACCTGAAGGACATCAACAACGCCATGGACGTGGCCGCCCACCTGGGGGTGGAGCTGCCCATGACGGAGATCGTCAAGGAGCAGATGGACTGGATGGACGCCCGCGGCATGATCGACGAGGACCAGTGCGCACTGGCCAAATACTACGAGGAAGCCATGGGCGTGGAAATCAAGTGATCTCCCGCCAAGGAACAGGCAATCTGCGGGGACCGGCTGATGCCGGTCCCCGCTGGTTTTTCCCTGCGGTACAGAATCATCGGATTTTTTGCGGGATAGCTACGGGAAATCTTGCAAAGCGGCACAAAATATGGTACATTGTTCGGGAATACACACGGCGGGAGACTCCTCCCGTCCGTTTTTCGCGGTCTGACCGCCCCGGATTCCGCATGTAGCTGTGCGCCGTGGGTCGAAGATGGCCCATACTCTGATATTTTTTTGGAGGATATTCCATGTCTGAACTACGCACTGAAATTTCCCGGCGGAGGACCCTCGCCATCATCGTCCCACAAAAGCTGGCGCTTTTGCGGGAGCCCTGATTTGCGTTTGCTCCGGGCGGAGTGAATCCGCCCTTCGCCAAGGTTTTGCCTTGGCAAAACGCTTGGGCGGCGCAAAAGCGCCGTGGGTCGAAGATGGCCCATACTCTGATATTTTTCTGGAGGATATTCCATGTCTGAACTACGCACTGAAATTTCCCGGCGGAGGACCCTCGCCATCATCGTCCCACAAAAGCTGGCGCTTTTGCGGGAGCCCTGATTTGCGTTTGCTCCGGGCGGAGTGAATCCGCCCTTCGCCAAGGTTTTGCCTTGGCAAAACGCTTGGGCGGCGCAAAAGCGCCGTGGGTCGAAGATGGCCCATACTCTGATATTTTTCTGGAGGATATTCCATGTCTGAACTACGCACTGAAATTTCCCGGCGGAGGACCTTCGCCATCATCTCCCATCCGGACGCCGGCAAGACCACGCTGACAGAGAAGTTCCTGCTGTACGGCGGGGCCATCGCCCAGGCGGGCGAGGTTAAGGGAAAGCGGGCCCGCGCCGCCACCTCTGACTGGATGGAGATCGAGAAGCAGCGGGGCATCTCCGTCACGTCCTCCGTGCTGCAGTTCCAGCACAGCGGCTTCTGCATCAACATCCTGGACACCCCTGGCCACCAGGATTTCTCCGAGGACACCTACCGGACCCTGATGGCCGCGGACTCCGCCGTCATGGTCATTGACGGCGCCAAGGGTGTGGAGCCCCAGACCCGGAAGCTGTTTAGGGTCTGCGCCATCCGCCACATCCCCATCTTCACCTTCATCAACAAGATGGACCGGGAGACCAAAGACCCCCTGGAACTGTGCGAGGAGGTGGAGCGGGAGCTGGGCATCGACACCTATGCCGTCAACTGGCCCATCGGCTCCGGCAAGGAGTTCCAGGGCGTCTACGACCGGGAGAAGCAGCGCATCCTGTTCTTCCAGGCGGAGGAGCGGGGCAAGAAGGTCGGCTCCGCCGAGGTGGCCCTGGATGACCCGGCGCTGGAGGACATGATCGGCGCACAAAAGGCCGCCGCCCTCCGGGAGGAGGTGGAGCTGCTGGGGGCCGGACGGGAGTTTGACATGGAGGCTGTGCGGAACGGCACCCTGTCCCCCGTGTTCTTCGGCTCCGCCCTCACCACCTTCGGCGTGGAGCCGTTCCTGGAGGAGTTCCTCCGCATGACCACGCCGCCACTGCCCCGTGTCAGCGACCAGGGGGAGGTGGATGTGTTCAGCGAGGACTTCTCCGCCTTCGTGTTCAAGATCCAGGCCAATATGAACAAGGCCCACCGGGACCGGCTGGCCTTCATGCGCATCTGCTCCGGCAAGTTTGAGCGGGACACGGAGTATTTTCATGTCCAGGGCAACAAAAAGCTGCGCCTCTCACAGCCCCAGCAGATGATGGCCGCAGAGCGGGAGATCATCGACGAGGCCTACGCCGGGGACATCATCGGCGTGTTTGACCCCGGCATCTTCTCCATCGGCGACACGGTGACGGTGCCTGGAAAGAAATTCAAGTTCTCCGGCATCCCCACCTTCGAGCCGGAGCACTTCATGCGGGTGTCTCCCAAGGACACCATGAAGCGCAAGCAGTTCATCAAGGGCACGGAGCAGATCGCCCAGGAGGGCGCCATCCAGATTTTCAAGCTGCCCGGCGCCGGCCTGGAGGAGGTCATCGTGGGCGTCGTGGGCACCCTGCAGTTCGACGTGTTCCAGTACCGGATGAGGAGCGAGTACGGCGTAGAGCTCTACATGGAGGGACTGCCCTACGAGCACCTGCGGGTCATCACCGCCTGCCCCTGCAAGCCGGAGGATCTGGTGCTGTGCACCGGCGCCGCCCTGCTGGAGGACTTCAAGGGCCGCCTGCTGGTGGCATTCGGCGGGGAGTGGTCCGTGGGCTTTCTCACCAAGCACAACCCCGGCCTGGAGCTGGCCGAGTCCCTGTCTGTCTGAGCCTGAAACCGTCCGCCGGAAAGAGGCGGACGGTTTTTTGCTTTTCTTTCTTCCGGCTGTCACCTTTTCGGCGGAAACCGCATCCTAATAAGTGACCGGTCAAACGAACCCAAAGGAGCGCTCAGTCCCGCCATGACAAATTTTTTGTTGGACAAAGAAATATTCTGCGACCAGGTAATCCGAAACCAGGAGACCATGTTCCGCACTGCCAAGGCTATCCTTCACCAGGACGAAGATGCGGAGGACGCCGTGCAGGAGGCCATCTGCGCCGCCTATGCCGGCCGCGGCAGCCTGCGGGACCCGGCGCGGTTCCGACCCTGGATCCTGAAAATTCTGGTCAACAAGTGCTATGAGTTCTGCCGGAAGCGGAGGACCACGGTGGACCTGGCGGATATCCAGGACTTCCTGCCGGCTCCGGCGGCAGACCAGGCGGAGCGCCTGTCTCTATGGCAGGCGGTCATGGCGCTGAACAGCGACCTGCGGGCGGTCGTGACCCTGTTTTATTATGAGGACCTCTCCATCCGGGAGATCAGCGCCGTTCTGGGCATCAGCGAGGCGGCGGTGAAGACCCGTCTCTCCCGAGGGCGGTCCCGGCTAAAACAACTATTACACGAGGAATGAGGTGCGCAAGGTGGAGCCATTCGACAAGCGACTGAAAGAGCGGGCGAAGCAGGAACCCTTCCCCCTGCCGGAGACGTATGCCGGAAAGGTGCGGGACACCTGCGCCGCTTTAAAGGAGACGAACATGAAAGAAAACAAGCAAAAACGTTCCTATCGCTGGCTGGTCGGCGTAGCCGCGGCCCTGGCCGTATTCGTGGCCATTCCCAATGTATCTCCCGCGGCGGCTGCCGCCATGGAAGAAATCCCGGTGCTGGGCGCCGTGGTGCGGGTCATCACCTTCCGGGATTACCAGTATGACGATGGTCACAGCACTGCCGACGTCCACGTCCCGGAGCTGGGCGGCAGCGGCGCTGCAGACGAGATCAACGACCAGGTGCAGGCCTATACCGATCAGCTGATCGCCCAGTTCCAGACGGACTGCGAGGCTGCGGGCGAGAGCTACCAGGGCCTGGATGTGACCTCCTCTGTGGTGACGGACAGCGATACTTGGTTCACTCTGCGGATCGATGCCACGAGGACCGAGGCCAGCGGCTACAATTTCACCCGATTCTACCACATCAACAAAGCTACGGGTGAAGCCGTCACCCTCAGCGATCTGTTCCGGCCTGATGCGGACTACGTCTCTGTCCTGTCCGCGGAAGTCCTGCGGCAGATGGAGGAGCAGATGGCCGCGGACGCATCCCTGAGCTATCTGACGGAAGAATTCACCGCTATTGACCCGGAGCAGAGCTTTTACTGGAACGCCGACGGCGATCTGGTTCTGGTGTTCGACGAGTACGCGGTGGCTGCAGGCTACATGGGCATGGTGGAGTTCACCATCCCTCAGGATGTGTACAGCGCCCTGCTGAAGTGATCGCGCTCCCCCATAAACCTTTATACGCATTGGGCGCATCGTAGATAAGGGCAAATGCTGTGGTGAAAGGTTTGGCGCATCGTTTCCAGTTGCCCCAAAGGAGCGGGGAAAGATGCATTCAGTTTTCTGCGGTGCTTTTGTATAACAGAGAACAGCGGACCGCTTCAGCGGTCCGCTGTTGTTTTCCAGGTTTACTGGGCTTGCTCCATCCGCCAGACGATGGCGGAGATCTGGCCCCGGGTCAGAGTGTTGTAGGGCTTGAAGGTGCTGGTGCCGTTGCTGAAGTAGCCCTCCACGATGCCTGCGGCATTCAGCGCCTGGACATAGGGGTCCGTGGTGTCGGTGAAGGGACGGACGCTGGACAGGTTGCTGATGCTGAGGCCCATGGCCTTGGCCGCGATCTGGCTGACCGCCAGCCGGGTGATGGGGGCGTTCAGGTTCACGCTGCCGGACACCAGCCCGTCCGCCTGCGCCCGGGCCAGATAGCCGCTGAACACGTTGGAGTTCACCGGCTTCTGCTCGTCATAGCCAGCGGCCAGCATGATGAGCTTCAGCGCCGCGCCGTAGGTCACCTGGTTGTCGGGCTTGAAGGTGCCGTCGCTGTATCCGTCGATCACGTCGGCGTCGCTGAGCTCCAGTACATATTTATAGCACCAGGTGGAGGAGGTGATATCAGAGAAGTCCTCCATAGCGCTGACAATGCCCAGGCAAAGCTTGCCGCTGGCAATGGGATCGCCGCTGCTGTTGCAGGCCACATAGGGGATTTCCACAGATCCGGTGAAGCCGCTGGCCGGCACGAACCGCAGCTGGCTGATCCGCTCGCTGCCGCTGGAGTAGCCGTACAGGGTCTCGGTGTCCGCCCGCTTGGAGGTGCCGCTGCCCACGTAGATGATACCCTCGTTGGTGGCGGGCAGTTCCAGCAGCTGGATGCTGGCCAGACCCAGGCCGCTGGACTGGGCCACCGCCGTGTAGATGGAGGCGGCGGGGAAGGTGACGGCCGTGTTTCTGGGCGTGGGGCCGTACACGTCGGGCACCTCGCTGAGGTTCACGCTGATGAGGATGGTGCCGGACACAGAACGGCTGCCGGAGCCGTAAGCGGTGAAGGGGATCTGGGCGCAGTAGTTGACGCTGCTGGGTATGTATGTCAGCTCGCTGAGGGCGTGCTGGCTGCTGGAGGGACTGAAGTAGAAATCTATGTCGTCGCAGTTGTCGTCGGTGATGCGCAGGCTGCTGGAGCTGCCGTAGCTGCTGGTACCGTAGTAGTTGTAGTACAGGCTGCCATAAGTGGGCGCATCTTTAAAGGTGACATACTGCAGGGTATAGCCGGGGTAGCTCTCCTCAAAGAACCGGGCGATGTCGTTGGCGTTGATCTGCACTCGGCCGCTGTAATCCGTATAATAGCGGATATCGCCGCCCTCTGCGGCCACGCTGGTTCCCCCCACATCGCCGATGGCGATGGCCACGGTGCCGTAGGCCTTGTCGCCGTCCTCACCGTAGGCAGTGAAGTCCAGCTCCACCACCTTGCCGTCGGCGTCCCTGTCCGCCACAAAGGTCAGGTCATCCAGGGTGAAGTCCTCGTCGTAGAACAGGTCCTTGCTGTCGTAGTAGAAATAACCGTCGTCCAGGTCGCTCTCGTCAAAGTACGTCCGGTCATCATCGTAGTCGTAGCTGTACAGCTCGCCCCAGTCGTCCAGTCCGTCGGCGTCGGTGAACCGTACATACTCCAGATCGTCCCCGGTCTCGTCATCCAGGAAATCCCAGAAGTCGTCCCGGTCAAAGGTCACGCTGTCGTCGGGATCCACCTCGTAAATGATATCGCCCTTCACCTTGGTGCCGCTGCCCTTGCCGATCTCAATGGTGAGGGTGGCGGAGATCTTGTCGCCTTTCACGCCGCGCATGGTGACGTCAAAGGTCAGGGTGTCTTCATCGGCATTCCGGTCCGCCGCAAAGGTCAGCGTGTCCAGCTCGAAGTCATAGTCGTCCCAGATATCGTCCTCATCATAGTAAAACACGGCGTCGTCCAGGTCACTGTCGTTCAGCTCGTAATCCCGGGTGTAGTCGTCGGAATCGTATCCGTCGGCGTAGAAACAGCCGTAATCGTCAAAGTCGTCATAGTCGGTGAACTCCACGTATTCCAGTTCGTCGTAATCCGACTCGTCGTAGAAGAAATCGTAGAAATCCTCCGCGTCCAGCGTCACATCGTCGTCCGGGTCCACCTGATAGGTCAGGTCGCCCTTGCTGCTGGTGCCACTGCCCTTGCCGACCTCGATGTACAGAGTGCCATATACCTTGTCACCGTCCACGCCGTGCATGGTGAAGTCAAAGGCCAGGGTGTCCGCGTCGGCGTTCCGGTCGGCGTAGAACGTCAGCGTGTCCAGTTCAAAGTCATAGTCGTGCCAGACGTCGTTCTCGTCGTAATAGAACATGGCATCGTCCAGATCGCTGTCATTGAGCTCATAGTCCGGGATATAGTCATCGCTGTCGTATCCGTCTGCGCCGAAATATCCGAAGTCATCGAAATCATCGTAGCTGGTGAACTCCACATACTCCAGCTCGTCATAGCGGCCGTCTTCCTCGTCGAAGAGATCCCAGAAGTCCTCGGCGTCCACCGTCACATCGTCGCCGGGGTCCACCTTGTAGGTCAGCTCCACGTCGCCGGAGCCGGAGCGGGAGCCGCCCTCCACATCAATGCGGACCGTTGCATAGAATGACCCTTCGTCGCCGTACAGCCTGACATCAAAATCCAGTGTGTCGCTGTCGATGTTGTCATAGGTCTCAAACCGCAGCGTGTCCAGGTCGATGTCGTAATCGTCCGCATCAGCACGGTCATAGTAGAATTCGTAGTTCTCCAGCGCCTTGGAATCCACGTCGTCGAACCCGTAACGGTCAAAGTCCTCGAAGGTGAAATAGCCGTAATCGTCAAAGTCATCATAATCGGTGAATTCCACGTATTCAAGGTATCCGCCGTTGTCGTCCTCATAGATTTCCTGAAAGTCATCCGCATCCAGCCAGACGCCGCTGTCCTCGTCCACATCGTACGTCAGATCCGCCGAGGCCGCAGACGCCATGGGAACGGTTCCGGCCAGCAGCGCCAGCGCCAGCAGACACGCCGGGAGCTTTTTCTTCCAAAATGTTTTCATAGTCCTCTTTCCTCCATCATATTCCAAAAGGCTTGCTTCCAGCTTCTATCTCTCTACATGTAACATATCGGGAAAGTGCCCGGCAATCATGAACAAATTATGAACTTTTCGCCATTCGGGAAAAAAGATTCCGGTCCGGCCGCATCCTGGAAAACGAAATTGTCCCCTGAAATACACAGACGGCCCGGGATTTTCCGTTTTTTTACGGGTTTTTCTTTACAAACAAACGTTCCTCCGATATAATACTATGGCTAATGAAATTTGAGGAAGTGGAGAGAGCACATGGCTTTGATCGAATACGACGAATATAAGCAGAGGCTCCGGGACCTGGGGCCCGAGCTGGAGAAGCTCTCCGCCGCGCTGGACATGGACAGCGCCCGCGCAGAGGCCCGAAAGCTGGAGGACGAGACCGCCCAGGACGGCTTCTGGAACGACCTGGAGCGATCCCAGAAGGTGCAGCAGCGCCTCAAGCAGCTGCAGAACAAGATCGCCCGCCAGGACAAGCTGGTGACCGAGTGGCAGGATCTGACGGCCCTGTGCGAGATGGGCCAGGAGGCGGAGGATGAGGAGCTGCTGGAAGAGCTGAAGTCCGGTTTCCAGACCCTGGAGGAGAAGATCGAGGAGTCCCGGATGGCCACGCTCCTCTCTGGGGAGTACGACGGCCACAGCGCCATCCTGACCTTCCATGCCGGCGCCGGCGGCACCGAGGCCCAGGACTGGGCCCAGATGCTCTACCGGATGTACACCCGCTGGACGGAGCGCCACGACTTCACCTATCAGATCCTGGACTATGAGGACGGCGACGAGGCGGGCATCAAGTCCGCGTCCATTGCCATCCAGGGGGACAACGCCTACGGCCTTTTGAAGAGTGAGAACGGCGTCCACCGGCTGGTCCGGGTGTCTCCCTTTGATGCCAACGCCCGCCGGCAGACCAGCTTTGCCGCGGTGGAGGTCATGCCCGAGATCGAGGATGACGACGAGGTGGAGATCCGGGAGGAGGACATTGAGATGCAGGTCTACCGGGCCAGCGGCGCCGGCGGCCAGCACGTGAACAAGACCTCATCCGCCGTGCGCCTCATCCACAAGCCCACGGGCATCGTGGTGGCCAGCCAGCAGGAGCGCAGCCAGTTTCAGAACAAGGACAACTGCATGAAGATGCTGCGGGCCAAGCTGGTGGAGCTGAAGCAGCAGCAGCACGCGGAGAAGATCTCCGATATCAAGGGCGTGCAGATGAAGATCGAGTGGGGCAGCCAGATCCGCTCGTATGTGTTCATGCCCTACCAGATGGTGAAGGACACCCGCACCGGCTATGAGACCGGCAACATCGACAACGTTATGGACGGCGATCTGGACGGCTTCATCAACGCGTATCTCACTCAGCTGGCCACCGGTGAGCTGAAAAAATAAATCGTCCACGCATCCTTCCGGATGCCCGGCTTTCCGGAGCCGCAACCTAATAGAGAAATCAAAATATGAGACGTGGCGCGGGGTGGTCCCCGTGTCACGTCTCTCTGAATGAGAAAGGATGTTGGAATTTCCATGGCAGAAAAATTCCCCCAGGGCGCGGCGCCCCAGGAGAACAAGATGGGCGTGCTGCCCATCGGACGGCTGCTGACCAACATGGCGGTCCCCATGATGATCTCCATGCTGGTCCAGGCCTGCTACAATGTGGTGGACAGCGTGTTCGTGGCGCAGATCAGCGAGGATGCCCTGAATGCCGTGTCCCTGGCCTTCCCCCTGCAGAACCTGATGATCGCCTTCGGCGCAGGCACCGCTGTGGGCATCAACGCGCTCCTCTCCCGGTCCCTGGGAGAGAAGAATCAGGCCATGGCGGACCGGGCTGCCAACACGGGCATCTTTCTGGCCCTGTGCAATTTCGCGCTATTCGCCCTGATCGGCATCTTCTTCTCCCGGACCTTCTTTGAGCTGCAGGCCGGGGGAGAACAGGTGATTATCGACTACGGCGTGGATTACGCCTCCATCTGCCTGGGCTGCTCCATCGGTATTTTCAGCCAGTTCTGCTTTGAGCGGCTGCTGCAGTCCACCGGCCGCACGTTCCTGGCCATGTGCACCCAGCTTACCGGCGCCCTCATCAACATCGTGCTGGACCCCATCCTGATCTTCGGCTGGTTCGGCCTGCCCCGGATGGAGGTGGCCGGCGCCGCCATTGCCACGGTGGCAGGGCAGATTGTGGCTGCCGCCGCTGCCCTGGTGCTGAACCTCAAATGCAATCCGGACATCCACATCCTGCCCCGGGAGATCCGCTGGCACGGCAAGGTGGCGGCGGAGATCTACCGGGTGGGCTTCCCCTCCATCGTCATGCAGTCCATCGGCTCCGCCATGGTGTTCGGTATGAACAAGATCCTCTTCTCCTTCACCAAGACGGCCACCGCCGTGTTCGGCGCATACTTCAAGCTTCAGAGCTTCGTCTTCATGCCGGTGTTCGGCCTGAACAACGGCATGGTGCCCATCGTCAGCTATAACTACGGCGCCGCCAGCCTGCCCCGGGTGAAGCGGACCATCAAGCTGACCATCTGCACCGCCATGGCCATCATGGCTGTGGGATGCCTGATTTTCCAGCTCTTCCCCCAGCAGCTGCTGATGTTCTTCAACGCCTCGGAGGAGATGCTCTCCATCGGCTCCGTGGCTCTGCGGATCATCTCCGTGTCCTTCGTGCTGGCGGGCTTCGACATCATTGCCGGTTCCGTGTGTCAGGCTATCGGCAACCCGCTGTACAGTCTGATTACCTCTGTGTGCCGCCAGCTGGTGGTGCTGCTGCCGGTGGCATGGCTGTTGTCCCACACCGGCGTCCTGACGCTGGTGTGGCTGGCCTTCCCCATCTCCGAACTGGTGTCCCTGGTACTGAGCGCTATCTTCCTGCGCCGGACCATGCGGGCCGTTGCCGAGCGGATCGGCAGCCGGGCGGCCTGACTCCAGAGAAAAGCAGCGGCGGAACGGCCTTTGCCGTTCCGCCGCTGCTGCGTCAGCTGTTGAGAAATGCGTCCGGGTCCACAGCTTCCCCATCCTTTGCAACGGAGAAGTGCAGGTGGGCGCCCTGGGCGGCCTCCGCCGCGGCGGTGGTTCCCACTGCGCCGATGGTCTGCCCGGCGGACACCGTGTCGCCCGTCTCCACGGCGGGCTCCACCTGGAGATTGGCATAGGTGGTCTCATAGCCGCCGCTGTGCTGGATCACCACGGTGGTGCCCATCAGGGGATCGTCGGTGATGGAGGAGACCGTCCCGGCGCAGGCGGCCAGGACGGCATCGCCTTCCGCCGCGGCGATATCCACCCCGTCGTGGGTCCGCCAGTCGTCCAGCGTCTCATTGTACAGCAGCTGGTCCACGGAGAATGCCGTCAGCACCTCTCCCTGGATGGGCAGGACCACCACATGGGGCTCCTCTGCCACCACGGGCGTGTCATCCACCGGGATGGTCACCTCCGGCATGACGACGGGCTCCGTCTCCTCCTCCGGTTCCTCCGGAGGCACGGTCTCCACCACCGGTTCGTGCTCCGGCAGGTCCTCCACCGGTGCGGAGGCTGCCGTGTCCGGGCCGGTGGGCGCTTCCGTCTGGGCCGGTTCCCCAAACAGCAGAAAGTAGCCGCCCACGCCCACCGCCAGGACGCACAGGGCTAGGACCGCGTAAAAGCCTGGCCCGCCCAGCAGGGATTTGACTTTATTTGCCATGTATCATACCTCCCTCGATCTTGGGTCTGAGGGAAGTATGGGCAGGATTTCCAGGAATTATACAAAAAGAGACCGCTGGAAAGCGGTCTCTTTTCTCTCAGAAATTGGTCACTTCACGATCAGCGTCTTGCCGTCCATCTCCTCTGGACAGGCCAGGCCCATCACGTCCAGCATGGTGGGGGCGATGTCCGCCAAGCGGCCATTGGGGCGCAGTTCGGTCCCCGCGCCGCAGAGAATGAAAGGCACGGGATTGGTGGTATGGGCGGTCATAGGGCTGCCATCCGGCTCCGCCATCTGCTCGGCGTTGCCGTGGTCGGCGGTGATCATGGCGATGCCGCCCATCTTCAGTGTGGCGTCCACCACCCGGCCCACGCAGCTGTCTACGGTCTCCACGGCCTTCACCGCCGCGTCATAGACGCCGGTGTGGCCCACCATGTCGCAGTTGGCAAAGTTCAGAATGATCACGTCATAGGCGCCGGACTCGATGCGCTCCACGCACTTGTCCGTCACCTCCGCCGCGCTCATCTCCGGCTGCTTATCGTAGGTGGCCACCTTGGGGGAGGGCACCAGTACCCGGTCCTCACCGGGAAACACAGTCTCAGACCCGCCGTTGAAGAAGAAGGTCACATGGGCGTACTTCTCCGTCTCCGCGATCCGCAGCTGGGTCATGCCCATCTGGCTGAGATACTCCCCCAGGCCATTGCGCACCGTCACCCGGGGGAAGGCCACCTCCACATTGGGCATGGAGGCGTCGTACTCTGTGTTGCACACGAAGGTCACGGGGAAAAACTGGCGGGTGAAGCCGTCGAACTCCGGGTCCACCAGGGTCCGGGTGATCTCCCGGGCCCGGTCGGGCCGGAAGTTGAAGAAGATCACGCTGTCATTGTCGGAGATGGTGCCCTCGGCATCACAGACCACGGGTTCCACGAATTCGTCGGTGACGCCCCGGTCATAGGACTCCCGTACCGCGGCCACCGGGTCTGGATTCTGCACGGCGCCCTCGCCGTACACCATGGCGTCGTAAGCCGCCTCCACCCGGTCCCAGCGCTTGTCCCGGTCCATGGCATAGTACCGGCCCATGACCGTGGCGATCCTGCCCACGCCGATCTCCCGGCACTGTGCCACGGTCTGCGCCACAAAGTCTGCGCCGGAGGTGGGGGATACGTCCCGCCCATCCAGAAAGGCGTGGAGATACACATGCTCCAGGCCCCTTCGCTTCGCCAGCCGCAGCAGGGCGAACAGGTGCTCCAGGTGGGAGTGGACGCCGCCGTCGGACAGCAGGCCCATCAGGTGCAGGGACGTGCCCTTCTCCAGGCAGGCGTCCATGGCGTGCCGGTAGGCGGGATTTTCATCAAAGCTCCCGTCGGCAATGGCCTTGGTGATCCGGGGCAGGTCCTGGAACACCACCCGGCCGGCGCCGATGTTGGTGTGACCCACCTCGCTGTTGCCCATCTGCCCGTCCGGCAGGCCCACGTCCAGGCCGGAGGCCCGGAGCGTGGTGTGGGCATACTCCCGGAAAAACTGGTCCAGCCGGGGCGTGGCGGCGGCGCGGATGGCGTTGCCCTCCGTCTCCTGCCGCAGGCCGAAGCCGTCCATGATGATGAGGGTTGTTGGTGTTTTGTTCATTGAAATCTCGTCTCGCTCGCTTTCTCACAAAACCGCTCTGCCGGAGCTCACTCCTGGTTGGCTGCGTTGATGATGTCCACGAACTGGTCGGGCTTCAGGGCGGCACCGCCGATCAGGCCGCCGTCGATGTCCGGCTGGGCCAGCAGCTCCGCCGCGTTCTTGGGGTTCATGGAGCCGCCGTACTGGATGGTGACGCTGCGGGCCACCCGGGCGCCGTACAGGCTGCGGATGGTGGCACGGATGTTGGTGCAGACCTCGCCGGCCTGCTCGGCAGTTGCGGTCTTGCCGGTGCCGATGGCCCAGATGGGCTCATAGGCGATGATGCAGCGGCGCAGCTTGTCGGCGGGCACGCCGTACAGGGCGCTCTTCACCTGAAGGGCAATCCACTCGTCGGTGATGCCGGTCTCCCGCTGCTCCAGGCTCTCGCCCACGCAGATGATGGGGTTCATGCCGGCGTTCAGCACGGCGTGGACCTTCTTGTTGACGGTGGTATCGGTCTCGCAGAAATACTGCCGCCGCTCGCTGTGGCCCACGATGACGTACTTCACGCCCAGATCCTTCAGCATGTCGGCGGAGATCTCGCCGGTGTAGGCGCCCTTCTCCTCAAAATACACGTTCTCGGCGCCCACGGAGATCCGCAGGTCCTTGAACGCCTTGGCGGCGGTCTGAATGTTGCAGGCAGGGACACAGATCAGGGTGTCGCACCACTTGGCCCGGGGCATGATCTTCTTCAGTCCCTCGGCGAATTTCTTCGTCTCAGTGGCGGTCATGTTCATTTTCCAGTTTCCGGCGATAACCGTTTTGCGATATCTGCGATTCATGGTGATCTCTTCTCCTTTATGTCTTCATCTATCCGCAATCGCGTTCTCCGCGATCTGATGCGCAGGTTTTGGCCGTTTCCAGGGCATTTTCCCCGAAAGGCCCTTTTTTTTATACAGAATTCCAGCCCGTTTGTCAAGTCAAATGAAGCGCGTTTGGGGACGGATTCGGCGCGGCCGCCGCAAGCGGCCGCAACATTCAAATTCATTTTCGCCTCAGGGCGTGCGTGGCGAAAATACTTTGCCTCAGCCGCCCTGGGCGGTGTCACCAGTCCGCAGATTGGTGAGGAGGAATGTAAAGGGGGGACACAGTCCCCCTCTTTAAGCATCCGGGAGGCAGGCCACGCGGGGCAGCTCTTTGCCCTCCAAAAATTCCAGCGGCGCGATTGACGGCTCCGGGAGGAACCGGGAAACGCAATGCCGCAACGGTGGATCGGCGGCACAGCAGCTTACTGATCAAGGAGGCAGGCCACGCCGGGCAGTTCCTT
Source organism: Flintibacter sp. (assembly GCF_046973065.1). Lineage (NCBI taxonomy): Bacteria > Bacillati > Bacillota > Clostridia > Eubacteriales > Flintibacter > Flintibacter sp. Next base: position 109,744 of record NZ_JBKVXZ010000002.1, read on the forward strand.
ACCCTCCAGGAATTCCAGGGAGGCCCCGCCGCCGGTGGAGATGTGGGTCATCTTGTCGGCGTAGCCCAGCTGCTCCACAGCCGCCGCGCTGTCGCCGCCGCCGATGATAGTGATGGCGTCCGTACGGCTCAGGGCCTCGGCCACAGCCTCAGTACCCTTGGCGAAGGCCGGGAACTCAAAGACACCCATGGGGCCGTTCCAGATGACGGTGCCCGCGTCCGCCACGGCGCCGCAGTACAGCTTCACCGTCTCCGGACCGATATCCAGGCCCTGCCAGCCGTCGGGGATCTCCCCGGCCTTCACCACCTGACTCTTGGCGTCGGGGGCGAAGGCGTCCGCGCAGACGGTGTCCACCGGCAGCAGTAGCTTTATGCCCTTCTCCTTTGCCTTCTCCACCATCTCATTGGCGTAGCTCTCCCAGTCGGCCTCCAGCAGGCTGTCGCCCACCTTGCCGCCCTGGGCGGCGGAGAACGTATAGGCCATGCCGCCGCCGATGATGATGGTATCGGCGATGTTCAGCAGGTTGTTGATGACGCCGATCTTGGAGGAGACCTTGCTGCCGCCTAAGATGGCCACCAGGGGCCGCTTGGGATCGGCGATGGCACCGCCCAGGAACTCCAGCTCCTTCTGGATCAGGAAGCCGGAGACAGCGGGCAGGTACGCCGCCACGCCGGCGGTGGAGGCGTGGGCCCGGTGCACGGCACCGAAGGCGTCGGACACATACAGATCCGCCATGTCGGCCAGCTTCCTGGCCAACTCCGGGTCGTTCTTGGTCTCGCCGGGCTCGAAGCGGGTGTTCTCCAGCAGCAGGATCTGTCCCGGCTGCAGGGCGGCCGCCTTGGTTTGGGCGTCGGGGCCCACTACGTCATGGGCGAAGATCACTTCCCGGCCCAGCAGCTCGCTGAGGCGCTTCGCCACCGGGGCTAGGCTCAGCTTGGGGTCGGGGCCGTTCTTGGGCTTGCCCAGGTGGGAGCAGGCGATGACCGCCGCCCCATTCTCCAGCAGATACTGGATGGTGGGCAGCGCCGCCACGATGCGCTTGTCACTGGTGATGGCGCCGGTCTCTTTGTCCTGGGGCACGTTGAAGTCACAGCGGAGCAGGACCTTTTTGCCCCGCACCTCCACATCCCGGACCGTCTTTTTATGGGTATTCATCTGAGATGTCCTCCTATCTGATCTCGTTCCATTGGATTCCTCATGATTCATTCCAACGCAGCCGAAGCCGCAGAGGCGTTCGGCGGCGGTGTCAGCGCGTTCAGGGACTAGTATGGACCGAAGGATGGAAATTCACCCCCGGCCGCCCCCCTGCAATGCAAGGCCGCTCCGCGCCCTGCAAAAGCAGCCGGGCCTCCCCAGCGGAATCGGCGCCGCCCGGCGGGGCTCAGCCCCAGGTCATCTCGCCGGTTCCCAGCAGGCCCGGAAACCCGTTCTGCCGCAGCGCCTCGTAGACGCAGACGGCCACGGTGTTGCTCAGGTTCAGGCTGCGGGCCTCGCTGACCATGGGCAGGCGGACGCAGCGGTCCCGGTACCGCTCCCGGAGAGCCAGAGGCAGCCCGGCGGTCTCCTTGCCGAAGAACAGCCAGCTGTCGGCGGTGAACTGGGCCTCCTGATAGGACCGGGGCGCCTTGGTGGTGGTGAGCCACAGGTCCCGCTCCGCCTCGGGGCGGCGGCGGAAAAAGTCCTCCAGATTCTCGTAATCAAAAACCTCCACCAGGTTCCAGTAGTCCAAGCCAGCGCGGCGGACGGCCTTCTCCGAGATGTCGAAGCCCAGGGGGCGGATCAGGTGCAGCTGACTGCCGGTGGCGGCGCAGGTGCGGGCGACATTGCCGCAGTTCTGTGGGATCTCCGGCTCCACCAGTACGATATGAAGCATAGACAGCTGTCCCCCTCTTTTCATGCAGTCAAAACACATTGTACCGCGTCGCCCCGGCAAATTCAACTGTAATGTGTGAAGAAAACCGGATTTTTAGAAAAAATCACGACAAATCCGGCTGGATTTCTGCAAAATGCCGGAAATGACAGAAGGAGGGGGCGCCGCAGGAGCGGATCTGTTGCCTCCCACAAAAAAACGTCCCTGCACAAGAAAAATCTGGAGGAAATTTCTTTTATAAATTCGCCGGAAATACTGGATTTTCCCAAGATATTTGTTATAATAAAAAATACGAACGAACAAGGAGGAGAAAACCCATGGATTTTCCGCAGCGCGCCGTGTTTTTTCTGGAAGAGGACTCCTCCCTCCCGGCGCACTCCAAACCGCTGATGCTGGAAGCCGTGTTATTTTGCCCGATCCTAAAATGGATGAGTGACAAGCTGTTGGCCGACGGCGTGCAGCGGTTTTTTGCTGTCTCCAGCCCCCGCTTTGCCCAGGAGGTCCGCGCCTGCTTCCCGGAGGACGCAGACGTGACCATCTCTGAGCAACACAGCGAGCTGCTGGACTTTTTGAACACGCCGGACCCGGTGGCCGTGTTTGTCCGGGCCGCCCTTCCCATGGAGGAGGCGGGCCCCGGCTTTGTCTACGGCGCCGCCGGCTACGAGCTCCAGGCGGTCTGGCAGGAGAAGATGACCAATGCCGTCTCCGCGGCGGAGCTGATCCCCGGCTGGGTGCCGGTTTTCAGTCTGGAGACCGTGGCCGAGCTGGAGCCCCTGCTCCGGGAGCGGATCGTCCGGCGGCACATCCGCGCCGGCGTCCGGGTGCTGGACCCGAACGCGGTGTATATCGACCCCCGGGTCACCATCGGCCGGGGGACCATGCTCCTGCCCGGCACCATCCTGCGGGGGGAGACCGCCGTCGGCTGCGGCTGCACCATCGGTCCCAATGCCGTGGTGCGGGATTGCGTCATCGGCGATGAGACAGAGATCAATGCCTCCCAGGTGAACGAGAGCACCATCGGCAGCCGCACCCACGTGGGGCCCTTTGCCTACGTGCGCCCCGGCTGCGCCATCGGGGACGACATCAAGGTGGGCGACTTTGTGGAGGTGAAGAACTCCGCCATCGGTGACGGCACCAAAATCTCCCACCTGACCTATGTGGGGGACAGCGACGTGGGCCGCAAGGTCAACTTCGGCTGCGGCACCGTCACCACCAACTATGACGGCGTGAAGAAGTACCGCTGCACCATTGAGGACGGCGCCTTCATCGGCTGCAACACCAATCTGGTGGCGCCGGTGACTGTGGGCGCGGGTTCCTATATCGCGGCGGGTGCCACCATCACCAAGGATGTGCCCGCGGACGCGCTGGCCGTGGCCAGGGCCAAGCAGGAGAACAAGGAGGGGTGGGCCAAACGGCGGCGGAAGCTGTACGGGCAGGAGCACTGATGCTCCTTCGGCTGATCGATCCTACTGACAGAAACCAAGAACATTCAGAACATAGAAAGAGGGCGTTCAAACAATGATTTCTCACGGCAAGGACATCAAGGTGTTTTCCGGCAACGCGAATCCGAAGCTGGCGGAGGAGATCTGCAAGTTGATGGGAACCAAACTGGGCGAGGCGGAGGTCGGTACCTTCTCCGACGGGGAGATTTTCGTCTCCCTGTACGAGACGGTCCGCGGCAGCGACGTGTTCGTGGTCCAGTCCACCTGCACCCCGGTGAACAACAATCTCATGGAGCTGCTCATCATGATCGATGCGCTGAAGCGCGCCTCCGCCGGCCGCATCACCGCGGTCATCCCCTACTACGGCTATGCCCGGCAGGACCGCAAGGCCAAGGCCCGTGACCCCATCACCGCCAAGCTGGTGGCCAACATGCTCACCGCCGCGGGCGCGGACCGGGTGCTGACCATGGACCTGCACGCCTCCCAGATCCAGGGCTTCTTCGACATTCCTGTGGACAATCTGGCGGGCAACCCCATCTTTGTGGACTACTACGCCAAGAAGTACGGCTCCGAGTGCGAGAACATGATGGTGGTCTCTCCCGACGTGGGCTCTGTGTCCCGGGCCCGGGCCTTTGCCCAGAAGCTGCACATGAATCTGGCCATCGTGGACAAGCGCCGGCAGAAGGCCAACAGCTGCGAGGTCATGAACGTCATCGGCGACGTGCGGGACAAGGACTGCATCCTCTTCGACGACATGGTGGACACCGGCGGCAGCCTGTGCAACGCCGCCAAGGCCCTGATCGAGGTGGGCGGCGCCAAGAGCGTCCAGGCCTGCGCCTCCCACGGCGTGCTCTCCGGCCCGGCCATTGACCGGATCAACGACAGCATCATCACCGAGCTGGCCTTGCTGGACACCATCCCCGCCATTGATCCCAAAAAGAGCAGCAAGATCAAATACCTGCAGGTGGCCCCCATGTTTGCAGAGGCCATCGAGCGTATCTACCAGGAGATCTCCATCTCCAAGCTGTTCCGCTGAGAAGCGGCGGAGCTCCGGCATTTCTGCGTATCAATAATGGACTGGTCAAGGCGGGGAAGGGAACTTTCCCGCCTTGGCTGACGTTGCAAAGGAGTTTTTTTCATGCTGTTAGGCGCCAAATCCGCCGCCGTGGACTGGCTGGTGGTGGGCCTGGGAAATCCCGGGGCCAAGTATGAGCACACCCGCCACAACATGGGCTTTCTCACCGTGGACCTGCTGGCGGAGCAGGCGGGGGTGAAGCTGAACAAGGTCAAGTTCAAATCCGCCTATAACATCATCCCCTTCGCCGGGTCCAAGTGCCTGGTGATGAAGCCCCAGACGTATATGAACCTCTCCGGCGAGGCGGTGCGGGAGGCGGTGCAGTTCTACAAGATCCCTGCCGACCACGTGCTGGTGATCTATGACGATGTGTCATTGCCGGTGGGGAAGCTGCGGGTGCGGCCCACCGGCTCCGCCGGGGGGCACAACGGCATCAAGAACATCATTGCCCACCTGGGGACCCAGGACTTCCCCCGGATCAAGATCGGCACCGGCGCGCCGGGCGAAGGGGGCGACATGATCGACTGGGTCATCGGCGTGCCCTCCCAGGCGGAGCGGAAGGTGTTGGTGGAGAGCTTCCGCCGGGCCATCGACGCGGCGGAATGTATCATTGAACATGGCTGTCAGAAGGCCATGAATGACTTCAATTGAATGAGGGCCGTCCAATAGGGCGGCTCGCCGCGCCTCTTTTTGCCGCCGGGCATGGCGCCCGGTAAAGGGGAATACACTAAGGACGGATCCATTTTCCCGGATCGTGCCGGTGGATATGACCTGGGTGGGAGAATCATGTCCATCCGCTTTACAGCCCCTGCCTCCAAACAGGCGCCGGGCGGAGAACGCCCACCGGGCCATGCGCCCGGAAGCGGCCCGGCGCCCAGAGAGTCTTCCCAATTTTTCATGTTGACAAGGACCACATCCTATGGAACAGTTTCTGAGACAATTGCAGACTATCCCCGAGGCGGCGGAGCTGATCCGCCGGGTGGAGGAGGGCGGCTGTCCCGCGGCGGTCAGCGGCCTCCAGCCGGTGCAGCGGGCCTGCGTGGGCGCGGCGGTGGCGGCAGCCTGCGGCCGTCCGGCGGTGTTCCTCTGCGGGGACGAGCGGGAGGTCCAGGTCCTCTCCGCTGATCTGGAGACCCTGACGGGCCGCCGCCCCGTGACCCTGCTTGGCCGGGAGTGGCAGTTCCGCCCCGGGGCCGTGGGTTCTCGGGACTGGGAGCGGAGCCGTCTGGCGGCGCTGTACGCCCTGGCCCAAGGGGACGCGCCGGTAGTGGTGGTCACCGCGGACGGCCTCATGGCCCGGACCCTGCCGCCGGAGACCCTGCGGTCCCTGGCCATCACCCTGGAGGTGGGGGGGCAGGCAGAGCTGGGCGCGCTGGCGGAGCAACTGCTCTCCGCCGGGTATACCCGGTGCGAGCAGGTGGAGGGCGTGGGCCAGTTCGCCCTGCGGGGCGGCATTCTGGACGTGTTCTCTCCCCTGATGGACCAGCCGGTGCGGTGCGAGTTTTTTGACGATGAGATCGACTCCATGGGCGCCTTCGACCCCGGCACCCAGCGGCGGACCCGGAACGTGTCCTCCGCTCGGATCCTGCCGGCGGCGGAGGTGCTGCCCCACTGCGCCCCCGGAGGCCTGCCCGGTCTTGCGGACCAGCTGACCGCCCTGGCGGAGAAGCTGGCGAAAAAGCAGAAGACGGAGGCCATCGTCCAAACGTTGCGGGAGGACGCGGAGCGGCTGCGCAGCGGCGCGGCCCCGGGGGCGGCGGACCGGTATCTGGCAGCCATCTATCCGACTGTCACCGCCGGGGTCCACTACCTGCCTCCGGACGCGGTGGTGTTCCTCAGTGAGAGCGGCCGGGTGGACGAGCGGGTGAAGAACACGGTCCTCCAGCAGAAGCAGGACGTGGAGGCGCTGCTGTCCGCCGGGGTGCTGGCGGGGGAGTACGCCCATCTGACCCTCACCGCCGAGGAACTGTACGCCGCGCTGGAGGACTTCCCCGTGATCCTGGAGGACTCTCTGCCCACCTCCCGGCACCCCCTGCGGCCCCGGGGCCTCCTGACCATGAATGCAAAGCAGCTCAGCTCCTACGGCGGCAGCCTGGAGACCGCCGTCACGGATCTGGAGCACTACCGCTCCTCCGGCAGCGCGGTGCTGGTGCTCTGCGGTGGGGAGACCCGGGCGAAGAATCTCCACCGGCTGCTGGAGGAGAAGGGCATCCCGGCCACCCTGGATCTAAGCGGCGCCGCCATGCCTGCGGCGGGGGAGGTGCGCCTCTCCCTGGGGGCCCTGTCCGCCGGCAGCGAGTGGCCGGCGCTGAAGCTGGCGGTGCTGACAGAGGGCCAGCTGACGGCCCCGGCCATGCGCAAGCGCCAGCGGGTGAAGAAGGACTCCAACCGGCAGAAGCTCCAGTCCTACACCGACCTGTCCCCCGGAGACCTGGTGGTCCATGAGCACCACGGCGTGGGTCGGTTCGTGGGCATCCAGCGGATGCCGGTGGACGGCGTGGAGAAGGACTACATCAAGATCGACTACGCCGGCGGGGACTGCCTGTACGTCCCCGTGACCCAGCTGGATCTGGTGAGCAAGTACATCGGCGGAGGCGAGGACACCGAGCGCACCAAGCTCAATAAGCTGGGGGGCGCCGAGTGGACCCGGCAGAAAACCAAGGCCAAGAAGGCCGCCAAGGATCTGGCCAGGGGCCTCATCGCGCTGTATGCCGAGCGGCAGAAGCGGCCGGGCTTCGCCTTCTCCCCGGACTCCCCCTGGCAGCGGGAATTTGAGGAGTCCTTTGACTACACCGAAACCGACGACCAGCTGCGGTGCATCGCGGAGATCAAGGCGGACATGGAGAAGCCACGGCCTATGGACCGGCTGCTATGCGGCGACGTGGGCTACGGCAAGACGGAGGTGGCACTCCGGGCCGTGATGAAGTGCATCCTGGACGGGAAGCAGGCCGCCATTCTGGTGCCCACCACGGTCCTGGCCCAGCAGCATTACGCCACCGCTGTCAGCCGGTTCCGGGACTTTCCAGTGAAGATCGAGGTGCTGTCCCGCTTCACTCCCGTCAGGGAGCAGAAGCGGATCCTGGAGGCCGCCAAAAACGGCGGCGTGGACCTGCTGATCGGCACGCACAAGCTGCTGCAGAAGAGCATGGCGTTCAAAGACCTGGGCCTGCTGGTGATCGACGAGGAACAGCGGTTCGGCGTCACCCACAAGGAGCGGCTGAAGGAGATGAGCCGCCAGGTGGACGTGCTGACCCTCTCCGCCACTCCGATCCCCCGGACACTGAACATGGCTCTCTCGGGCCTGCGGGATATGTCCACCCTGGAAGAGCCTCCGTCAGACCGCCAGCCGGTGCAGACCTATGTGCTGGAGCACGACTGGGCCATCATTGAGGATGCCGTCCGCCGGGAGCTGGGCCGGGGCGGCCAGGTATACTACCTCCACAACCGGGTGGAGAGCATCGACGCCACCGCCGCCCGGCTCCAGAAGATGCTGGGGCCGGAGGTCCGCATCGTCACCGGCCACGGGAAGATGACGGAGCAGGAGCTGTCCTCCGTCATGCAGGCCATGGTGGACGGGGGGGCGGACATCCTGGTCTGCACCACCATCATCGAGACCGGCATCGACATCCCCAACGTGAACACGCTCATCATCGAGGACGCGGACAAGATGGGGCTGGCCCAGCTCCACCAGATCCGGGGCCGCATCGGCCGCAGCGCCCGGCGGGCCTATGCCTATCTCACCTACCGCCGGGGCAAGATCCTCCAGGAGACTGCCGCCAAGCGGCTGGCCGCCATCCGGGAGTATGTGGAGTTCGGCTCCGGCTTCAAGATCGCCATGCGGGACCTGGAGATCCGGGGCGCGGGGAACCTGCTGGGGCCGGAGCAGTCTGGGTATCTCATGAGCGTAGGCTACGACCTGTACCTGAAGCTGCTGGAGGAGGCCGTCCTGGAGGAGCGTGGCGAGGAGAAGCGGATCGAGACGGAGTGTGCCGCCGACCTGACGGTGAACGCCCATATCCCGGACCGGTACGTCCCCTCGGCGGAACAGCGGATGGACCTGTACCGCCGCATCGCCGCCATCCGCACGGACGAGGACGCCTCGGATCTGCTGGACGAGATGCTGGACCGCTACGGCGAGGCGCCCAAGTCCGTTCTGGCCCTGCTGGACGTGGCCCTGCTGCGTTCTGCCGCGGCCAAAGCCGGCGTGTCCGATATCTCCCAGAAGGGCAGCCTCCTGCGGCTGCAGCTGGGAGTGTTCCACCCACAGGCCCTGGTGGCGGTGTGCGGCCACGCCAAGTACCGCCAGCGGCTGACGCTGGCGGCGGGGGAGATCCCTGCCCTCACCCTGAAGCTCAAGCCCGGGGAGGATGTGCTGGAGGCCGCCCGGGACCTGGTGGAGGACCTGAAGCTGGCCGCGGAGGAGGCCGCGGGCGGGACCCCGTAAGTTTCATCATGTTTTTGCCATGCCCCGCATAGGATGGTGGCGGTGGGACGTCCCCCGCCTGTCCTGTGCGGGGCGTTTCCACGGAATCTGCGAGGAATGACAAAGGAGAACCGTGATGAAACGATGCATCGCTTTTTGCCTGGCCCTGGGGGCCGCCATCTCTCTCACCGCCTGCGGGGGCGGAGACACAGAGGGGGGACTTCTCTGCGAGGCGTCCGGCATCCGTCCGGACACTGTGCTGCTGTCCGTGGACGGGCGGGACGTGTCCGCCCAGCGATACCTCTACTGGCTGGCCTACGCCTGCGACTACATTGCCGACTACTACGACAGCGGGGAGGGGATCCAGTGGGGGGACACTGTCTCCGGCCAGAGCCTGGAGGATTACGCCAAGGACCAGGCGCTGCAGAACGCCGCCCTGTACGCCACAGTGGAGACCTGGGCGGAGGATTACGGCTGCACCCTCACCGACGAGGACCGGACTGCCATGGACCGGGAGTGGGCGGCCCGGGCGGCCCAGTACGGCGGGGAGGAGACCTATTTGGCTGTGCTGGCCCGCATGGGGCTGGACCGGGCGGAAGCGGAGGCCATCTCCGGGGACTACTATCTCTATGAGCACCTGTACGACCTCTACTGCACGGAGGGCAGCGAGCTGGCCCCCGCGGAGCATGACCTGGAGACCTTTGCCCAGGAGCAGGGCTACCTCACCGTGGACCACATCTGGCTCTCCACCGCCGCTGTGGACCCGGCGGACGCGGAGGCCGTGGCCGCCTGCCGGGCCAGGGCGGAGGAGGCATTTTCCAAGCTGAACGGCAGCGCGGACCCTGCCCATGACTTTGCCGTCCTGGCCGCCACTTACAGCGATGAGACGGACCGGGACCAGCATCCGTCCGGATACACCTTCACTATGGGGGACGGCACGCTGCCCGCCGCCTGCGAGGAGGCGGCCCAGGCCCTGGAGGAGGGCCAGTTCAGCGGCGTGGTGGAGGCGGATGACGGCTTCTACCTGATTCTGCGCAAGCCCGTGGACCTGGAGGCCGTGGCCCCGGACTACTTCGACGCCCTGCTCCAGGCTGCGGCGGACAGCGCGGACATCTCCACCACCCGCACCTATGCGGACCTGGATGTGAGCCGGTTTTACGACGAGCTCATCGCCGCCCGGGCGGAGCTGGATGCCTCCGGCGGAGAGGTTGCCTGATGGGTGTTTGTGCCAATTTTGGCAAAATGACGAAATTCGCAGAGGTTTTGATAAAGTTTTAACAAATTTTCGAATTTCACAGAAATTTGCATTGACGGGGCAGGGAAAACCCAGTATAATCAAATCAGCAAGCGGTTGGTGTATGAGCATTTGTCAAAAATTTGGCAATCATGTTTTCCTTTTGACAAACTCTCGCCGCCACCCTCAACTTGTGATTGGCGTCTGCGGCAGCGCCTGACGAAGAGCCGTCGGAGCTGCCAATCCCATATTTTTATAAAAACGGAGGAAGATCATGAAAGAGCTCTATGTTGTGAATTGCTGCAGAACCGCGATTGGTTCCTTTGGCGGCGCGCTGAAGAACACCCCTGCCGTCGATCTGGGTGCCATCGTCATCAAAGAGGCTCTGAACCGTGCCGGCGTGAAGCCCGAGCAGGTGGATGAGGTCATGTTTGGCTGCATCCTGACCGCCGCCCAGGGCCAGAACGTGGCCCGCCAGGCCTCCATCAAGGCCGGCATCCCCTATTCCGTCCCCGCTTACACCGTGGGCATGGTCTGCGGCTCCGGCATGAAGTCCATGATCGAGGGCGCCCGCTCCATCCTGGCCGGCGACGCCGACGTGGTTGTCTGCGGCGGCACTGAGAACATGAGCGCCGCTCCCTACGCCGTTCCCACCGGCCGCTACGGCGCCCGGATGGGTCACACCCAGATGATCGACACCATGATCAAGGACGGCCTGTGGGACGCCTACAACAACTATCACATGGGCACCACCGCTGAGAACATCGCGGACATCTGGGGCATCACCCGCAAGGAGATGGACGAGTTCGCCGCCTCCTCCCAGCAGAAGACCGAGGCCGCCCAGAAGGCTGGCAAGTTCGAGGCTGAGATCGTCCCCGTGCCCGTGAAGGTCAAGAAGGACATCGTGGAGTTCAAGGTGGACGAGTTCCCCCGTGCCGGCGTGACCGCCGAGGGCATCTCCAAGCTGAAGGGCGCCTTCCCCGTGGGGCCCGAGTCCCCCAATCCCCAGGTGGTCCACACCTTTGAGCCCACCGGCATCCAGGAGACCGACGACAAGGGTCAGCAGCGCGTGACTGCCGCCAACGCCTCCGGCATCAACGACGGCGCCGCCGCACTGGTGCTGGCCTCCGGTGAGGCTGTGGAGAAGTACGGCCTGAAGCCCATGGCCAAGCTGATCGGCTGGGGCCAGGGCGGCGTGGATCCCAAGATCATGGGCGTCGGCCCCGTGCCCGCCTCCCGTCAGGCCATGACCAAGGCCGGCGTGACCATCGACGATATCGACCTGGTGGAGGCCAACGAGGCGTTCGCCGCCCAGTCCATCGCCGTGGCCCGTGAGCTGGGCTTTGACATGAGCAAGGTCAACGTCAACGGCGGCGCCATCTCCCTGGGCCACCCCGTCGGCGCGTCCGGTGCCCGGATCATCGTGACCCTGCTGCACGAGATGCAGAAGCGGCCCGAGGCCAAGAAGGGCCTGGCTACCCTGTGCATCGGCGGCGGCATGGGCGTTGCCACCGTGTTCGAGAAGTGCTGAATTGATCTTCCGGCAGAGCACCGTCTCCGCTGAATGTGAAAAGGCGTCCCCGGCCATTAGCCGGGGGCGCCTCTTTTTTTGTGCCGGGAAGCGGCGTGCCGCAGGGCCGCCATCCAGCAGAACGGCAGGAGGACGAGGGTATAAAAGCGCCTGGAGGCGGCCTGAGAGGATGCCCAAGCAGTTTGCGGATCGCACATCAGCCGGAGTTTTTACAGAGACCGCGCTATGAAAGGCACCTGGCAGCCGCTGGAATGCGGTGGAACGGATAAGAAGGCCGCTGTAAGCCGAAAACTGGCTTACAGCGGCTGACTTGGCACCCCTGACCAGACTCTAACTGGTGGCCTACCGCTTAGGAGAAGGCCCGGCGTGGTTGTGACGGGCACTCACAACACCTCAAGAACCCTTGCAAACACTCACTTTTTTCAAATCCCATCACTCACAATTTGCCACGTTTTCTTGCTAATCACGGCCATTTTGGGGGGCCGTAATTAGCAAGCAATTAGCAAGCGGGCAAAAAATCGCTTGACGGTTCAGCGTTCAATGCTTCTCATCTTTGCAACACTAATGGTAATCAATTCAAATATCGCCGGTTTTGTAGGTGTTGCAGTCCTCATAGACTTTGTGTGATCTCGTATTTCTCGGTAATTCTAACTTCCATAAAAAATTGTTTCTTGCAAAAAGAAAAACACCAACCATTTCTGATTGATGTTTTCGCTCAAAGCATATTTAGTTGTTAATCAAATTCATACAGACCTTTGCTATAACACATCCAATCCAAATCAACAACATAATCAAGGCGTCCTTTGCCTTTTTTCTGTTTGATTTGTTTTTGGTTTGTTATTTTGGCTTTGTATGCTTTGTTATTAGGGGTATGCTGGTTTGCATAATCATCTAACTGCTGTTTAGTGTGGGTTTTACCCGACATGCCCTTGTTTCGAGCCATAGTGCTTACCTCCTTTCTTCGTAGAAAATCTTACCAATGATTGTATAACGAAACGGTCGGTTACCGAGAACCCTTTTTGAACCCTACTGCAAAAAACACGAGCATTTTTGCTCCAGTCTACGGCCTGACACAGTTCTTTCTTCAAGATAGCGTCCAGCCATAAGCGGGTGCTACGTCCGTTTCCTTCACGAAAAGGATGGGCCACGTTCATTTCAACATACTTGGCAATAATCTCATCAAACGTGGATTGCGGCATCCTGCTGATGTTTTCCAGGGCCGGGGTAAGATAGAGGACAGGGGCAAAACGGAAACCGCCCTTGGCGATGTTCACTGTGCGAACCTGTCCCGCAAAGTCGTATATTTCATCAAACAGATATTTATGGATTTGGGAAAGTCCCCGGAACGTACCGACTTCAAAGGTGTCCAGCAGGCCCTGCTGAAACATCTCCAGTGCTTTTGTCTTGCTGATCCGTTCCTCCGCCTTTGCCAGTTCAGTGGAGTCGGTGATACCCAGCTTATTCTCCAATGCCATAAACGACACCCCCGTATTAGCAACGGATTTTATGTCCATATTATACCACAAATCAGCTTTCTGGTCAATCAAAGAGTGCCGAATACAGCTATGTAAAAACGGACAGGAATGGTACTCATTCCCGTCCGTCTCTATTATGTGCTTCTTCCTGCAAGGGCTGTCAAAATCGCTGCCATATCCGGGGATTCTGCAAGGAGTTTGAGAAGCAACTGCTGTTTGGCTGCTGCGTCAAGGTTTTGAAGCGGGTCTTGTGCCGGGGGTTGCTGTTCCACGGGAGACTCGGTCGCCGCTGCGGTTTCCGCTGTGCTGCCACCCCCATAAAACTCTTTCTGAAATCTTGCAGCGTTTACACGGCGGTCATCGTCTAAGATATGGGCATACCGTTCCGTGACCATTGTGGCCTGTGCGTGGCCGGTGTCACCCTGAACGGCTTTAATGTCGCCACCGCTGAGTTTAAGTTTGTAGGTCGTGCTGGTGTGCCTGAGACTATGAAATACCACCTTTGGGAGATTATTGTCCGCGATGAGTTTGCCAAAGGCCCGGTTGATGTAATTTGCTTCGGTAGGGGTCCCCTGGGTACTGGCGAATACAAGGTCATAATCTCTATATTCATCCCCCAGCAATTCTTTCAGTTCATCAATCGTTTTTCTGCGCTCTACCAGCATTTCCGATACCGCCCTGGGCAGAAATACCTTCCGCACACTTGTCTTGGTTTTCGGCTCTTTCAGGGCCAGTACAGTGGAATTGCACCCGCGCATCGTGGGGAACTTAAACATGATACCTTTTTCCCCGATTTGTGCCAGTGATTCCCTAGAGATCCGCTGAAGTTCTTTGTCGATATAGATATAGGCGCAGTCATGGTCTATGCTGTCCTGGCTAATATCCACACAGCTCCATGTCAGGCCCAGCAGCTCCCCTATTCGCAAGGAACAGGCAAAGGCCAGATTGATCGCCAGAGAGAGGAATGGGTCATCGCAGAGGGATAACGCTTTCATCAGTGTTTGAGCGTCCCAAATATTCCGCTCATGCTTCTCGGCTTTGGGAACGGTGGCATTCTGAACGGGATTCCTTGCCATCAGCTCCCACTTTACTGCCTGATTGAACGCGTTCCGCAGGAGTTTGTGTATCTCCCGTATCGTATTGGGGGAGATAAGTTCCCCCTCGGACTGCCCGTACCGGGGAACTGCTTTCACGGTTTGGAGGTCTTTATAGAATTTAGTTATCATTCTGGGGCTGATGTCATCCAGCTTCACATCTCCGATGATGGGCTTGATGTAGTTGCTGATCAGCGCCGTATGTCCATCAAAGGTAGAGGGAGCCCATGTGTTGACACCATAGAGGGATACATATTCGTCCAGAAAATCGGATAGGGTATCGGCACTGGGCGGGATGAACACTCCGGTGTCTAGCTGATGCTCAATTTCCGCTTTTCGCTTCTTGGCTTCCGCATGGGAGCCGCAGGTTTCCCATTTTTGGCGCTTGGCGCCATTGCTGTCCGTATAGGTATAAACAACGGAATATTTGGTTTTACGTTTAATGATAGACGCCACGGTTGTTCCTCCTTTCAGCTGGCAACTATGGTATGGCGATTTTGGGACTTATACCACGCTTCAAAGCTGTCCTTATAAATGCGGATCTTGTCATTCACTTTCACTGTGACAAACAAATCTCGCTTGTTCACCATGTTATAAACGCTGTTTCGGTGTATGCCCAGCAGTTTTGCCACATCGCTCACCGAAAGGGTTGCGTCCAACAGCTCTTGCGGTGCCGCGTCTTCTCGTTTCTTATAATGGGACTGTCCTTGATACCACGTCTCAAAGTTTTCCTTTAGAATGCGAGTTTGCCCATCGACCTTGAATGTCTCAAAGGGTGCATGGTTCTTTATCAGCTCATAGATGGAGCCAGGGTTCAGCCCGAGGATGTCAGCCGCCTCCGGGACGGTCAGAGACGCAGGGAGTAGTTGGCCTGGTTCCGGCCCGTTGACCTTTTTGTAGTGGAATTGACTGCCGTACCATTCCTCAAAGCTGTCCAGCATGATCCGCATTTTGCCGCCGACAAGAATAACTTTGAAGCGTCCCTGTTTTACAAGCCAATATGCCTCGACCTTTTTCATACCGAGCAGCCTCTGCATTTCGGGGACAGAGATGCTGGTTTTTCCCATATCGAAGTACCTCCTATGTAGATTTTGAGTCCTGGCCCATTGGTTGGTGTCAGAATATGTAGCTTACCAATGTAGCCAAGGCAAAAGCCTTGACTACATTGTAGCGGAGGGGTTTATTTGACTCAAATGTGCGATTGTGCTGGCTAATTTGAAATCGTACAGTTGACAATCACCCATTGTCCAGCCATTTATCAAAGCTGGCTTTGGAGATACGGAGCTGGTTCCCAATCTTGACGCTCCGAAAGAGATTCTTTTTGATAAGGATATATGCGGACGAACGGCTAATATCCAGGATCTCCATAATATCGTCCACGGAGTAGGCCCTTTTTTCGCTGTCAAAAGCAGGCGTTTTTTCTGTGTTGCGGGCGTTGAGTTCTGCCATGCGCTGCTCCATCAATTCATCAGTCATACCTCGTGCCTCCTTAATACCTGTCATCGCCCAGGCGTTTTTTCTTGTGAATGATACGATAATCGTAGCCGTCCCGGACGTGGCAGTACATACAAGATTCTTTAGCTTGTGTGTGGTTGATCCGCCTCACAATATGCTCGGGCGAACAAATGAACTGTCTAAGGCAGGTGCCACAAAGAGTCAGCACCATTTCGCCATGCATCTCATCACGCGGCTCATCGGCATACGACTTCTGTTCCTTCACGGCAAGATCATGCAGGCCGACGCTGATGCCAAGGGCCTCGTCAACATAGTCCATCACATCATCGTCCAAGCAGCCCACATAACTGCCAAGCCTGCTCTTATCAATCGTTCTGATCTGCTCCAGCATAACCATAGAGTTTTGGGGCAGGCCAAAGTATGGAGGGACACCGATATGGGTCGGCTGATGGAGCTTCTTCACCCTGGTCGTGATAGGGGCAATGATGATGGTCGGGCTGTGGCGATTCCCTATGTTGTTCTGGATCACAAGGACGGGGCGGTTGCCGCCCTGTTCAGAGCCGATCACCGGATCTAAATCAGCATAGTACATCTGGCCGCGCAGCACTTCATCTGGCAGTTCTCTATTCATGAGGACACCTCACCTTTATGTGATTTGCCCTTGCAGCCAAATACCCAATTACTTCCCAGGTAGTGTGCAAAACACATCTGACCGCCAATCCATCCAGAGTCTCCTATTATCATAGCTGGCGATTGGCCGTCCCCGTGTTGGCGGTCAGATATGTAATGCACACTATTTGTCCTCGACACCCCGTGTGCAGGCCGAAGCCTGGGAAGTCGTCAAGCGGTGGCCTGCTCACCACCCCACGGGAGTTTCACCCCAACTGTCGTTCTGACAGAGCCGCCCCCATTGTTTGAGACTGTGGCTGGGCGGGAGTACCATTGTCATTCCGACTGTCATCGCCATGCCGGGGGCAACCCGGCACTTACAAAGGGAATTCTCGCTCATCTCGGATGGGTTGGATATTTTTGCCGACCTCATTTTCAAGCAGGTCATGATTTCCAACAGTCCGGGCCTCGTGGCGTACCCTGTTGTGGTGGCTCATGCTTTCGCACATCGGAACTGATGTACTTGACGAATGGGTATTCGGTTATCAAGGAGCATTGAGGGGCCTGCGGCCCTCTCAACCCCCTACTACAACTTTCGACACTTCAAACCGAACTTATTTTTTCAAAAAATCTAAAACGAATTTTTCAAAGGCCGCTTTCCGCTTTTGAACAGCTCGATCACTCAGCCCGTACTTCTCACACAGGCTGCTTGTGCAGGAACGTTTTGCGCCAGATAAATAGAGTTCCAGCAGTTCCTCTGCCCAGGGCTTCCATTTACGCAGGGCTGCCTTCAGTTCTTCAATCAGAAGGTGGTCAGTAGCAAGTCCTTCGAGATCAAAGGCCGAGGGGACGCTTTCGTGCAGCGATTCAAGTCCGGTTTCCGGCACACCGGCGTCCAAAGATAAGAATGAGTAGAGCGAACCAGCTTTGCGTTTCCGCTGGATAACTGTGTTTTTGCTGTTCCACTCCCGGTATTCGACGGCGGTCATTTCGATATACATACAATCCAGTTCATCCCCATCCGCAAAACAGTCTTTTATGAAGTACCGACGCTGCTCGGCGGGCAATCCCCGGTTTCCTTTCAAAATAGTGTCCCATTCCTCCGGCGTTGCTGTGACAAGCTGCCGGACCCCATTCACCAGTTTATAAACTAAATATGTAGTTTTCATTTGTGATCTCCTTGAATTTTTGGATTTTGAGAGCCAAAAATTCAGGAGATCACGGATAGCGGCAAAGCGCCGCCTGCCAAGCAAACAGATCCATTCCCTACTCCATTTCTGGAGCGGCAACAAAAAATGGCCGGGCATTAGGAAATAGAGGGGTACATCCCCTCACATTCCTAATGTCCGGCCATTTGGTGACTATCTACCTTATGGTACGATGACCCGTTGCTCGGTACTCTTAGACATTATTCTGTTGTCACTTCCTCTTTGTGTGTGATATTTGAAACTAACCTGCCCTTCGGTACAGTATTTTCCGTCGCAGGGCCAGATCGACCTCCACGATCCTATGACAGCGGGGGCACTTAATCACGATTTTCCCCGTAGCTGGCGATATTTTATCCATCACGCGCCAGCTACATACGGGACACCTAACGGCAATATTTATAGATTCAACCATCAACCATCATCCTCCTTCTCAACATCGGCCAGCGCATAGGGGTTCTGCAAATAATCCTTTTTCAGCAGGCCAAGTCTTTTCAACCTGATAGCCGTAGCCTGTTTTGAAACGCCAAGAAACTCCGCCATTTCGCAGAATAGTTTGTATTCCTTTGGCCAGTATACCTTGTTCAATATATCGATGCCATGCTCTAAATTAAATTTGCGGAGCGCACCAAGTACGATCTCAGGGGGAAGCAGGAGCGCAGACGCCAAATTATCAGCTTGCCACTCATCCCAATCGCGGATCGGAAATTGTGGGCTGCGTCCCTGATAATAGAAAACACGATTTTGGAGCACACCATTCGTCGGATGCAAACCGGCCAAAATCTGGTGGGCTGTTTCGTGCGCCACAGTAGTTCTGCACACCCACGACCATTGAGTTGAATAGCCTGATTTCGTCATACTCTTTTCGCCCTTTGGCTGGCTTGGCGATTCGCTTTGCCTGGTCTGTCAGCTTTTGGTTCTGGTTTCGGAGCGCCTTATCACACATATGAGATTTTACTACCTGCTTTTGCCCTTTGCGGTGTACCCTGATTTTGAAACCAAGGAACTGTGAATATCGGCGTTTGACATTGACGATTCGCGTCTTTGCCTCTGATACTTCCAGCTTCAGCCTATCGGACAGCCATTGCGTGATTGCAATTTTGGCCCGTTCAGCGTCGCCTTTGGTTCGGCAGAATATGCGGAAATCGTCTGCATAGCGAACAATAAACATCTCTTTTAGGTTGGTGGTTTTCATAGCCCGATAGCCTTTTCCATAGTCCACCGACCCACTACGATTTACTTTTGTGCTGTACTTATGGATGACAGGGTTTCGCTGCCACTGACTTTCTATCCAATGGTCAAGCTCATTTAATACTATATTTGCAAAAAGCGGCGAAATGATGCCGCCCTGCGGCGTTCCCCTGTCAGGCCATTGTATCGTTCCATCCGGCAGCTTTATGGGCGCCTTCAGTATCCTTTTTATGTTCCAGATAAGATGCTTATCTCGTATCCCCATTGACCATATCTGCCTAATCAGCTTTGCGTGGTTCACATTATCAAAGAAGCCTTTAATATCAAATTCGATGACATAATGCAGATTCGAACGCTGCATATGTTTATAGGCGCTTTGTATTGCGTGTTCCACGGAACGGTTTGGTCGGAACCCGTAGCTATTATCGCTGAATTTAGCTTCGCAAATCGGCTCCATGACTTGTTTGATACATTGCTGCACCAGCCTGTCCCACATACAGGGGATTCCAAGCGGTCTGGTTGCCATCGGGTCATAAGGTTTTGGGATGTCTTTTCGCCGTACTGGTTTTGGGCGGTAGCCGTGTTGACTTCCTTGCACGATAAAACGGACTTTTTCCACAACATTTTCAGGAGACAGTTTTCCTATATCACGGATGGTAACTTTATCTGTTCCCGGCGTATTACTTCCGGTATTGGCTTTGATGTTTCTGTATGCCAGCAGAATATTTTCTCGTGATAAAATCAGCCCCATCAAGTCTGTAAAATATTCTCCCTCTTTTGCTCTTGCGTATAAATCATCAAAAGTTTCCTGCATTCCGTAATATTCCGTATGTCGCAGGTTGTCAACACTTAAGATTTTTGCGTTCTTCTCCTTTGGCATAAGGCACCACTCCTTTCTGGGGAGCGACCCTTTTGGTCGTACTCGCAATCCCTAAAACGACCAAATAGTACAATTTTCATATAATCGACTGAAGGCCATCCCTCCATTCCCATTACAGGAACTTCATCGGTTCGACCTCCGCTTTTCAGCATCGGTTCGGCGGCTTATATGTTTCGACCGCCTATTCCAAATGAGGAACCCGATACCTTTCCTTGTTCCGGCAATCCTATCTTTGCATCTATGCCCTTAGGCGCTTGCTCTGGTCCTGTTGGCTTGACTGCGCCTGTAACGCAATATGGTTTTTCATAACGTCAATTCTTACTCAACCACACCAACGCGGCGTGAACCGCACCGTACATTTCTATACGGCAACTATATAGACCCGTACATTCGCAAGTTTGTCAGTCGATTAAGACATTCTCGCCATAGGCATTTTATAGACCCCCGGCATATAGGCTGCACCATCCACCTCTGGACAGCTTTCGGCGTGTGGCATTCCGCTGATTCACGCTACGGCAGCTCTCTGCCGCCTTTGCCGAGCTTCTGACCCTCCCGCTTTCGCATGGAACGCCAGTCGGAGTTCAGGGCAGGCGTTTCAGGGCGTTACCCCTTCATTCCACCTGTCGGATTGCCAGTTCTCGCTTCTTTTTTTCAGAAGCGGCCTGTTTTTAGCACCACATGGTCTGACGCCCATCAGGGTTTTCCCTGATGGAATGGTGTTTGTTCAGGAACAAGTCGCACTGATGTTGGTTTCAACACCCAGCAGACGGTTCTCCACCTCCCGCACGGCCTCGTCCGTGGGCACATTGAAGATGTCAATGGACAACATCATATTGCGGTCCAGGTCAGTCAGGTTCGTCACGATCTCGTCCTGGATATAGTTGGCGTAGTCCTTCAGGAACAGCACCCGGCAATAGCGGTCGCCCAGCTTCAGATAGTCGCTGTGCTTCTCGATCCCGTCTGGGCAGATGTAGTCCTTGAAGTCGTGGCCCTTACGGGCCATATCCGCCATATCAAAATGAAAATTGCCCTCGTCTCCGGCCCGGTAGAAATCGTGGAGAATACGGAGCCGGTCCGTGGCGTCCAACTCCACGCACTTGGAGCCGAGGGCGGCGAAGCGGGCGGCCAAATCCGCTCCGACGCGGGTGAAGTAGGCGCGGGCGTCCTCAATATCCCGCTTGTAGACCGTGATGGTGATATACTTCTCCTGGGTGATGCCGTTGGCTCCGGTCGCCTTGTCCATGAGCATTTGATTGTACTCCCTGCGGTACTTGTCCAGTCCGTCCTCCCGCATGGGCATGAGGACAGACTGCTCAAAGTCCGCCTGACTTTGACGGTGGTTGCAGATGGTGAGCTTGGTGGTAGCGGCGCAATCCAGGCTGTTCAGCAGTTCCGAGTAGACCCGAAACATGGTTTCTTTATCCTCCTGACCGGCCACCTTGTAATTGATGTCGGTGAAGCGGTAGGTCTTGGAGAACTTGATGCCTACCTTAAAAATGCCGTCCGGCCAGACGCATTGAATGGGGATCACATCCTGCACCCTGCGGGGGATGCGGTACGGCTCCCGGTCCTGCCGCATGATGGTCTTGATACTTCTAATCATGGCGCTTGTATTCCTCCTTTTCCCACTTGTCTATGCTGGGCTTCAAGAGATCGTAATAGAGGGTGGACGCTTCAAAGCGCAGTTCTCTGGGTTCCAGTACCTCCGAGCGCAGCCATGCCCAGATGAATTGTTCCGCCGTCATGCCGTGGTAGGTGAAAAAGCCCAGGGCGGCGAAGGGGGCCGCGCCCAGGACGCACACCCAGGACACAGTTTCTGTCCCGACGTAGGGCTTTAGCAGAAAGTACAGCCCCACAGCGACAGCTACCGCCAGGGCAGAAAAAACGAGCTGCCGCAGGGACAGCCCGAAAAACATACTCTCCGTGTAATTACGGATCTCACGGTTGATTTTAACTTCCAAAACAGATTCCTCCTAATACTCACCGTTCCATCTCTTCTTTTTTTCTGAACGGCTTTTGGCGGGAAGGGTAGGGGATAAATTCTTCCTCGCCCTCAATGACACTAAACTCCGAGCGTAGAAGGGGATGGGTTTCGCGGCTCTGCCACAGGCGGATCATCTCTATCGCCTCCTCTCTTGTTTCCGTGCTGCCCTTCTGTGTCCCGTCTTTAAACATATAAAACCGTTTCATTCGTATTCTCCTTACAACCCCATCATTTCCCGCACAACATGATCGGACATTTTGACGCTGCCCACCAAAATGAGCATATTAAAAATGAGCTCACCAATGTAGCTCCACACCATTGAGGCCGCTGCGGCATCTTGGTCAACGGCAGGCGGGGCGCTGGCAAAGACGGAGAAGATGATACAGGCCAGCACGATGACGGCCCCTTCCAAACAGACGGCGGCGTAGCTTTTGAGAAAGCTTTTGCCCACATTCTGGCTGGGTTCCCCGGCAAAACTGGACAGGGGGATGGGGGCCAGCGCAGCGTACATAAACATTTTGAAAAAGCGCCCGTAGACACTCAATATCATTACGAAGGACAGCACCCAAATGAACAGTCCACCAATCAGTGTCACTGCCCATAGAGGGATGCTCTCGAAAAAACCGCAGCCCTCAATGGCCGTCACAATCTCCGCAGGCAGGATCGTGGACGATGGCGCGCCGAAGCCTGCCGCGTTCATGAGCGAGGACACCACGCCTTGAATAATGTCCAGCAGGGCCAGCATCAGTTCCATGCCGTAGGTGATTAGAGCCTTTGCCAGCGCAAAGCGGACGAACAGCTTCAGCGCGTGTTCCGGTTTTTTGACCTCCACAAAGCTGCCGCAGGTCTTGACCACACCCACCACGAAGAACAGTACCAGCAGGGCGTAACCGATGGCCTGGAGCGCACCGTGGATGTCCTCTATCACGGTCCAGATGGCTCCACCTTTGAAGTCCTGCGGGGATTGCGTAATGAGCTGCCATATCTCACTCAGTTTGCCGTTCCAGACCTCCAGCGCGTTTTCAAGGTTCTGAACGACCCAATTATCACTTCCGATTATTCTCACCTCAGTTCCTAAATTACGCAACAATGCGCTGGAGCATTGATCGCTCCAGCGCATCGTTGTTTGTCCTTATTGGTGCTTCTCTTTTAGTCGCTGCTCAATATCTGACGCGCTATACAGCACATCCGTCACAATGACCTTATCATCCCGAATCACATAGAACACAGAGTAGTTATCTACCAACATCCGGCGTAGACCTGCTGCCCGTTCCGGCTCAAAATCCACAACGCGATACCGCTCCGGGAAAGTATCCAGGGACAATATTTCATCCGCAATGCGATCATATTGTCCCGCCGCATTTTGTGGCGATTCCAGCTTTTCCGCAATATAACGGTACAGCTCCTCCATATCGTTCAAGGCGCTGTCTGTGATTTGGACTACAAACCGCTCTGTTTCACCGCTCATTTCGGAATACCTCGAAGGCACGTCTGGCGTCCTTTACCCGTCCTTGCTCTGCATCCTCCAGTCCTTTCTGGAGTCTTGCGTGGATCTCTTGTGCGTCCATCAAGTCTGCATTGATCGTCCCTGAAGCCTGGGGCAGCGTGACAGGGAAAGGAATTCCTTTCACCAACGTCACTTGATTGAGAAACATATCAATAGCAGTAGACATCGGAATACCGAGCTGCCGGAGGACATTTTCAGCCTGCTCTTTCACCGTGGGATTGACCCTCAAATTTAATGTTGCCGACTTATCCATCGTGTGTCACTCCTTTCTTCTATATTGTAACGCAAATGTCGTTACAATACAAGCGAAATTTGTGCTATGGGTGTGTTTTACCCAGTGATGAGGGTCAAAATCTCCTTTGCAAAAGTTATGACGATACCGCCCGCCAGGGTGAGAAAACCGTTAGACCGCTGGGACGGGTCATGGGACTGGAGGGAGAGGCCCACTTGGACAATACCCCAGCCCAGCAGGATCAGGCCCACCGCCCGGATCAGGCCGAAGATGAACTCCGACAAATTGTTGACCACTTCCAGTGGATCATCGGCGGCAAAGGCTGTCATGGAACAGCAGCCCAGCAGGGCTACGGCCATCACCAATGTGCAGTAGAAACGGAAACCCCGCTTCACCTTGTCGGGCATAGGGAGCCGCTTATTTTCCTTTTTGTTGTTCAGCATTTTCTTGTTCCTCCAGTTCAATGAATTTTTGCTCCAGCTCCTCTTCAGTGAGAAGAATGAAGTGATGCTTCGGCGCGTCCTGACCATCCTTTTCCGCAGCCTGTTTCAACAGTTCCTTGTCAAAACGGATAGACACGATGCTGTGGGCATCCTCACCGTGCTGGTATGGTTCCGCCCCGCCATCCGTAGTGCGTTTGATATTGGGATGCTTAAGAACATCGTACTTGAAATCCCGCACGGGCCGTTCTCCGCGAATAAAAAGAAGTGCGTACTGGTTGTCCAGCATACGCACTTCATCCGGCATGAGCAGTTCCCGGCCCGCTAGCTGCCAGTTGGTGGAGTAGCTGCCGCTCCGCCCTCTGGACTGCCCATAGGTGTTGTGGAGTAGGGAGGCACCGCCTTGCCATATTACTATGGTAGGTTCGCACCACCCTCTCCGGGAACCGGACTTACATCTCTCAATGTATCCGGCTCTGTTATCGTTCGGTCAGCAGTTACTCACTGGTTGTGGATTGCAACATGGCATTTTTTGCACACAACCAGCGTTTTACGCCGTTTTGCAATCATTGCAACCTCCCATGCCTGCTTGCCCTTAAGGTTTTTGAGCTTGTTGACATGGTGAACTTCGTAACAATCGCTCTCGGTCGTACCGCATAGCTCACAGACCTTTGCTTTCAATCTCTGCTCCAAGGCTGTTCGGGAATATCCGTACTCCACCGCAGCATTGCATACGATGTCCGTCGGATTGGCCTTATCCTTGCAATCGGAGTATTTTGCAAAATAGCATCGTTTTTGCCCCGTTTTGGTTTCGTAGGGGATTCCCCATTCTCCGTAGTGGTCTTTGAATTTCTCAACCACCTTGGCTATGGTGCATTTATGCTTACTTGCGAGGGTTTTGAGGCAACTGTATTCCATGAGATAGGAAAAGTAGCACAGTTTATAAAAATTGCTGGCAATTCCATAGTAGTTGCAGATTCCCCGCAGTTCCGCATTGTAGGCAGAAACGATTTCCAAATCTGTGAGTCGCAAAAGAGATTTACGGCGGACAGGCATGAGTTTCCCATCCGGTTTCTGTATCGCAATTTCCTTGGCGAAAATGAAGCTGTGAATCTTATCATCGAATGGGATAGACAGTTCACAGGAATTGTTGAGGGTGCGTTTTGTCTTTTTGCCTGGCCCACCATGCTTGATAATGCTGCTTCTGCGAACACGAACATCATACCCCAAAAATCTTGCCCTTTTGCTGCTATGAGTGATGAGTGTTTTTTCTTCGCTGAGTTCCATCTTTAAGGTTTCACGGATAAACTCAGAAAGTTTACTCTTTATCCACTGGCAGTCCTCTTGACTTCCTTTCACACCGAGAATAAAGTCATCCGCATAGCGGATATACTTGATGCACTTTTTTGTCTGAGCTGTACAGGGCATTTTCAGCATGAGCTTCCGCTTTTCGTTGTATTCGGAAAGCAGTTGTTCTCTTTCTGCCCCGGTGCGTCTGCCGATGTGATAGGAAAGTTTCTGGAGGTCATTGCTTAGGAGGCGATATTCTGTCCTGACAGGTTCTTGCCCATGGGTATCAAATTCGCTTTTCAGCTTCATTACAAATTTGTCCAGCTCATGCAGATAGATGTTAGCAAGGAGCGGAGAAATGATACCGCCCTGTGGAGTACCACTGTAGGTTTTGTGATATTTCCAATCCTCCAAATATCCAGCCTTTAGAAATTTGTAAATCAGCTTTATCAACCGGGCATCCTTGATTTTACTATGAATCAAGCCTACAAGAACGCTGTGGTCGATATTGTCAAAGCACCCTTTGATGTCACCCTCCACGAACCAACGCATACCATTGAACTCCATTTTTAAGGATTTCAGTGCGGTATGGCAGCTCCTTTTGGGTCTGAATCCATGAGAAACTGGCAAGAAAACAGGCTCATACACCGCTTCGAGAACCATCCGCAGAACTTCCTGTACCAGCTTATCTGTGAATGTCGGGATTCCCAGAGGTCGCTTTTTCTTGGGATTGTTCTTCTTCTGGATATAGGTTCTTCTGGCGGGTGTGGGCTGGTAGGTTTCATCAGCGAGCCTTTGGATGATATTTGCGATTTTGGCTTCGCTGAATCCATCTGCCGTGTCATCGTTTGCACCCTTAGTTGCGGCACCACTGTTGGCATACAGATTTTTATATGCCAGAAAATACAGGTCTGGCCTCAGCATATAGCGATGCAGTCTGGTAAAAATTTCATCTTTATTTGCGAGTGAGTTTCTACTGATTCTTGCTAAAATTTCGGTTGTTGGTTGCATTTTGAGGTTTTCCTCCCTAATCAACTTTTCTTTTAGTACACAATAACTACGCCCCTTCGCCATGTGAGGGTCATTACCCCTCTCGGACTACTACGGGCGTTCCGTGCCCATGCAGGATTTTCAGGCTCTACAGCCATAGCCGAATTTTCACCTCCTTCGGTTGGCGTTCCTGTTTAGGGCATCCCCAGTTAGCGTTGAGCATAGGCAAATGTGGATTGTCGGTCTCCGCTTTCGTTTCCTTGCCATAGGTTCTCCTACAGATTGCACACCGTTTTTGATAACCGATTGATTGACACCTATAACCAATCGCCAGTGTGCCAGAGGTTACAGATACTTTCCTCCGCCTGACCGATAACAGAAATTAGAAACTTGCGTTCAGTAAACCCAACTTAAGCCTCATATCCACTTAACATTGCAGTTCAGTCGCACCAAGTTATCTTTAGGTGACTTACTGCTTTCCTGCCGTGCTGTGTTCCCGTTTCAGCTTTCGCCTTTCGGTTAGGCAGGTTGTTTCCCGTGTTATCTTACGGGGTAGTGCCTTACACTACTTTGCTCAACGCCCTATCTGGGCGCACTATATCGAGGGTTATCTTTCCGATATGGACCGGCTGAAGGAGAACACTCACCCCAATGAGGACGGCTTCTCCCCCATGGAGGTGGAGGGGACCGTCTACACCGACAAAAAAGCCGCAGGCAGCGCCATCCTCGCCGCCTGCAAAGCCATGACCAGCCCCGAACCTGTCCCCCTGGGCCAGTACCGGGGCTTTTCTATGGACCTGTCCTTTGCAAGCCTGACCAGGGAGTTCAAGGTCACGCTGAAAGGGGCGCTGTACTACACCACGAACCTCGGCACAGATGTTTTTGGCAACATTCTCCGCCTGGACAATCTGCTGGAAAGCATGGAGGAGCGGATAAACACCTGCCGGGAACAGTTGGAAAATACCAGGATGCAGCTCGAAAACGCCAAACTGGAGGTGGATAAGCCCTTTCCCCAGGAGGACGAGCTGAAAAGAAAGTCCGCCCGCCTGGATGAATTGAACATCCTGCTGAACATGGACAAGCGGGAGAGCGAGATCGTGGATGGAGATGTAGGGGATGAAGTCACCGCCCCCGCCCGTGGCAGTCCCGACCGCGAACGCTGAAAGAGTGAGAAATGTCTGACCCTCAAAAACATGATACGGGAGCAAGCCGCAGACTTGCCCCCGTACATAGTTTGTTGTATCATTTCCGCGGATGGGTGTCCCACGCCCACCTGTATACGGTATCAAAATTCATGATAGAATGGAGTTGAATGCTATGGCAACCTATCTCACAGGTGACACACATGGGAACTTTCTCCGCGTGGACACCTTTTGCCGCGCAATGGAAACAACAAAATCCGATACCATAATCATCCTTGGTGATGCTGGTTTCAATTATTACCTGAATGACCGCGACACCCGCGCAAAAGAGTATGCCAGCGCCATTCCGGTCAAATTCTTCAGTATCCACGGCAACCATGAAGCCAGGCCCCAGCGCATCCCATCCTATATGGAAGGAGAATACTGCGGCGGGAAAATTCTCTATGAGGAAGCATTTCCGAACATCCTCTTTGCTGTTGACGGCGAGATTTACAATTTCGATGGGTACAAGTGTATCGTGATCGGGGGCGCGTACAGTGTGGATAAGCACTACCGGCTGGCGCACGGGTGGCATTGGTGGCCGGATGAGCAGCCGGACGAGGAGATCAAAGCCGTGGTTGAAGCGCGGCTTGCCGCCTTACACTGGAACATCGACATTGTTTTGAGCCACACCTGCCCCCGCAAATATGAGCCGACCGAAGTATTTCTCTCCAGCCTTGACCAAAGCTCCGTAGACAAGAGTACCGAGGACTGGCTGGACGGCATAGAGGACCGCCTGGACTACAAAAAATGGTACTGCGGCCACTACCACACCCGGAAACAGGTCGACAAAATACAATTCATGTTTGAGGACTTTGACACGATGTTTATTCGTCTATGAATAAGGTATTCTATGTTACCTTTCCCGGCTACGGGGAGCGTTAGCGATTGACAAGCATCCGGCGTACCGATACAATAAGGAAAATGAAGCAGAAAGGACGGGGTAAGAGATGGGCCGACAGGATATGATGGGGCAGCCCGGACACGATACCGGCCTACCAGCTGACAAGAGTTATCTGGAGTGCGGCCTGCCTGACTTCCTGCGGGAGTCCATCGCGCAGATGCAGGCGGCCTGGGACCGGCTGGACCGGGGTGAGAAGGACCTGCGCTGGGACTGCGACTACTGCAACTTGCAGGCAGACATCAACAACGCGGAGGTCAATCAGGTCATCAGCTCGGAACAGGCGTGGTATCTCCGGGAAAAGTATCTGCGGATGGAAAGGGAGTGACCGCATGGGCGTCATTGACTTTACAGATATGCAAAAACGGAACAAGGCATACGCCGGCGCAAACGGCAAGAAGATTTCCGTCCTCTATGACGGGGAGCAATATATGCTGAAATTTCCGTCTATGGTGAAGAAGAACCCGGACATGAGTTAAGGTACCCCCGCACAAGGGCAATATTTTAACCGCATGAGAGCATTGTTATTGTAGATAGCATAGCCGATATGAGACAGATAAAGATGGTCGCAAGCCATTAAGGGCTTTCAAAACAGCTATCCTTATCACCACGATGTTTTTCAATCATGACTGATGCGGTAGTTGTTGAAACAAATGTTTGAAAATGATAGTTACCGAAAACTGCTGCTGTATACTGGGCGGCTCGAGAGTGTAGGGCATGGGAAAATCGGGGAGCGAAGGGCTGCGAGTGGCATGATACATAGATAACAGTAGAAAGTATGGATTTTTCCCCAAATGATTTACTTTTTACTGGTAACCCACACTAAACTTTTAATAAAGAGCTGTCGATATTTTAAATAAAAGATATGCGCAGTATTTGGTTTTTCTTAGTCAGTCGATTCTATAAATACCAGTTCTAAAC
The DNA here is from genome assembly GCF_046973065.1 of Flintibacter sp. Lineage (NCBI taxonomy): Bacteria > Bacillati > Bacillota > Clostridia > Eubacteriales > Flintibacter > Flintibacter sp. Next base: position 138,674 of record NZ_JBKVXZ010000002.1, read on the forward strand.
AATAAGACAGAAGGAGGAAAAACGATGACGGTCAGCGATATTGCCAGGATGATGGCAAATGCGGACAGGTACAGGCGGCAAGGCGTTACGCAAAACCTTCCCAACGGCTCTCTGCCTCCAAAGGACCACGTGAACCCATATTGCCCAGAAGGAATGGATATTACAGGTCGGACGGATTTCCGTCGGATCGTTCCTGTTGACGAGGACGTTGCGAACAGGATCAGAGCACTGGTGTTTGAGAACATGAAAAACAACGGCGGAATGAGTGATGGAGAAGTTGAAAGCCAAGTTATAAAAAACTATATTATGTCGTTGCCTCCTGAAGAAAGAGCCGCTGCCGGATGGACATTAAATCAAATCAGTATACAAGAGGCTAAGCGTTTGGGAGAATATGTGCATCAGCGGGACCCGTCTTGGAATTGGGGAAAGCCAGTTAAGCCCGGTATCTTAAATGAATATCACCAAGGGATCGATCGGAAAGCATAAGAGAAATTGAAAATTCAGTCCGGCCGTTAAATTTCTCAGAGACGATAAAAATGTTTGTTAGAAAATTGGGGCCAGACCCATTTTTTCAAAACATAAGTGCTATACAGAGACGGTCTGCTCTCCATTAAGAGAAAACCCCGCCCGTGGCGGAGAGACCGCCAGAGGTCCCGCAATGCGGGACCTTTGGTGGCGCAAGCATCGCATTTTGATGTCAAAACGCCACTTGCAGGGGAAATCCCCTGACCCCAATGCCGCCAATCGACGGGACTTTTTGGCAGCACTGCCGGCAAGTTTGTGCTAGGAAACCGGGTTTGGCAATATTGCCAAAAGCGATTTTGGGTGGGGAAAGGTGGACTTCTGACAGCGTTGCCAAAAATCCATTTCCGGCCAGCATTTCGGAACAACATTGGTACCTCGGAAAATAAGGTTTGGCAATAGCCAACCACACCGCACCTGTGTCCGCATGAGCGCAAAGGAATACGATCTGTTGAAGAAACGGAACAGGGCCGCCGGACTGTCCGCCAGCGCATGGCTGATGCGGCAGATGGAAACCAACCGCCCCGTCCTGTTCAGGGAGGCGGAGACACGGCAGGCCATTGCCTTTATGAACGAGGCAGGCCGAGAGATCAACGCCATCGCCCGTGACTTCAACAGCGGTTACGGGACGGCAGAACAGCTCAAATATGCTGTCCGGCGGCTGAGTCAGGTGTATCAGCGCCTGCATGAGCTGAGAAAGAAGGGATGTCCCCAGGCGGATGACGAGATCATGCGGTCTGTCCTCACCAATAAGGGCGACCGCGACCATCGAATTTATGAGATACCGACCTCCGCGATTACGCTGGAAGGAAAGAAAATCCGGTATTTCGATTTTATTTCCTCGCTGCGGGATGAAGGGTGCAACCGCGCTTTGCGGCGAATCGTCCCCCAGATCGACATGGATAAAATCGGGAAGTTGATTTATGACACCCCATTCCTCAGTGATTTGCAGCGGCAATTTTATCTGACCATGCTGGCGGAGCGGAAGGCGAAGATACTGGATTTCGCTCTGGAAAAATTAGAGCAGGCGAAAGATGGGCTTCTACCAGTGAAACACAAAGCCGGGAAAGACCGGGACGCCCGATAAAGCAATCACATACCTTTTTGGCAAGGCCGTGTCTGCGGCCTTGCCGTTTTACATAGCCGGGAGGTTTTCATCTGGAGATCTCCCGGCTATCACTATTTTATAAGGAGTGATACAGCATGACCAACAAAGAAATGATGCGCCAACTTTATGAACGGATGGCAGCCGAGCAGCAGAAGTATAAGGCATGGCTTCTGGAGCAGCCCCCCAATGTGATCCTGGACAATGCCTGCAAATTCACCGTCCGAGAAGACATTGTGATGGAGTTGGAGGTACTGGAACTGACGGACGCCCAAGCTGCGGCCCTGCTGCGGTCCCGGACCCCGCTGGCGGATGTTTACCGGGCGTGGGAGCGGGCGGAAACTCACCACATGGACGATGTGCGGGATGTGATCGAGGCCCGCGCAGATACCGTTATACGGGCTGAAAAGGAAAAGGGCCAGCGGGAGGAACGGTAGGATGGGCTATGTCACCCCGGAGCAGATCGCACAGGCTAAGGAATGGGACCTGCTGACCTATCTCCAGCAGTATGACCCGCACCAGCTCGTCCATGTGGGCGGAAGTACCTACTGCACTCGTGAGCATGACAGCTTGAAGATCAGCAACGGAAAATGGAACTGGTTCTCCCGCAAAATCGGCGGGAAAACAGCCCTGGACTATCTCATTAAAGTCCAGGGCTTTTCCTTTACCGAGGCAGTGGAGGCCCTGACGGGACCGAACTTCTCTCCCCCGTCTCCGGTGCCTCAAGCCAGGCCGAAGGAGCAGGAACCCCGGAAGCTGGTTCTTCCCCAAGCCAGCCGGTGCGCCACCCATGTTGTCAGCTATCTTCATGGGCGGGGCATTGACTATGATATGATCGACTACTGCATCCAGACCGGGCGTTTGTATGAAAGTCTGCCCTATCACAATGCTGTATTCGTGGGCCGGGACCGGCAGGGCCAACCCCGCTACGCCGCCCTGCGGGGCATCATAGGGGACTTCAAGGGCGAGGCCACCGGCAGTGACAAGCGGTATTCCTTCGCCATCGCGGAGGACTCCGCTGCACCCAGCGTCCACCTGTTTGAATCGGCCATCGACCTGTTGAGCTACGCCACCCTGCTGAAAATGAAGGGCCGGGACTGGCGGCAGGACGCCATGCTCTCCCTGGGCGGGGTGTTCAAGCAGAAACAAGAGTTTGTCATCCCCATGGCTCTCAGCCAGTACCTTCAGGACCACCCCGGCGTCCACACGCTCTGCCTCCACCTGGACAATGACGAGGTGGGCCGGGACGCGGCAGCGGGTATCATGGCTGGCCTGGGGGACAGATACGAAGTGCTGGACAGGCCGCCGCCCAGCGGCAAGGATGTAAACGATCTGCTGCTCCAGCGGAGGTTGGGGCAGGCAAAGAGGAAGGAGGAATGGAGCCGGTGAAGGACCATCAGGGCATGAAGATCATCGGGATAGACAATGGCTACGGCAACATCAAGACTGCAAACTGCTGTTTTCCCGCGGGGCTGACCGTTCATGACGCAGAGCCGGTATTCAAAGACGATCTGCTGGTCTATGACGGACGCTACTACCTGATTGGGACAGGCCACAAGGAGTTTAAGGCGGACAAGACCGGGGACGATGGCTACTATATCCTCACCCTGGCCGCTATCGCCCGTGAGCTGAATGTATATGGCCTGACAGACGCCACGGTATATCTTGCAGTGGGATTGCCCCTCACCTGGGTAAGCCGGCAACGGGAGGATTTCAAAGCCTACCTCACGCGGAACCGGGAACTGGCCTTTACCTTCCGGGGGAAAGCCTACTGGGTGGAGATCGCCGGGGTGGATGTGTTTCCCCAGGGCTTCGCGGCGGTGGCCGGCCAGATCAGGGACTTCCAGGGCGTGAATATGCTCTGTGACATTGGCAACGGCACCATGAACATCATGTTCATCAACGACCGCAAGCCTGTTGTGGACCGGATGTTTACTGAGAAGTATGGCACCCATCAATGTATGCTGGCCGTCCGGGAGAATGTCATGCGGACCCACCATGCCACGGTGGACGAGTCGATCATCAACCGGGTGCTGCGGTTCGGCACAGCGGATATTCGGGAGGACTATCTGACCACAATCCGGGAAACCGCCGCAGAGTATGTGGGCGAGATTTTCCGCATCCTGCGGGAGCGTGAGTACAACCCAGCTCTCATGCGGCTCCATGTGCTGGGCGGCGGAAGCTGTCTGGTCCGCAACTTCGGGGCGTATGACGCCGACCGCGTGACCATCTACGAGGACATCTGCGCCACCGCCAAGGGCTATGAGTTCCTGTGTGAGCAGGCTTTGCACAGGGGTGTGAGCGGATGAAACTCAAACGGTTTTCGCTGCGATTTAACCTTGACCGGGAGAATGACCGCAGGGCGTGGGAAGCCCTGCACCGCATGGACGCCCGATCCATCAATCAGGAGATCATCGCCAGGATCAACGCAAAAGAGCAAACCGATGTGTTGAAAGAGTTGATCCGTCAGACCGTATCTGAAGAATTGGAGCGAACCGCAAAGAACGGCTATGACCGGCCAGCGGCGCAGGCGGAAGCCAGCACGGAGGACCTAAACGCCGTGTTTGACTTCTTGAACAGTTTTTAGCGGCATCGCTTGTGATGCCGCTTTTTCCCGCCCGTCGAGGGGCATGGCATCACCTATGATGCCGCAAAAATCATAATAGGAGGTTGTCACTCCATGAGTGAAAAGGCCCTTTGTGAGGTCAATATGACCTATGCAACCATGCGAAGTTATTTTCGCGCAGCAGAACGTGCCCGCCAGCATTTGTCCGGCTTCATTGTGTTCTCTCCGGCCAGCTTTGACAAGGAGTATTCCGTGGAAAGCCGTACCTATGCGGTGTCCAGCGACAACAAGGCGTTTCGGCCTAATATGGGCGGATATTCCATCTATGCTTCGTCCCTGGATGGCTCCGATCCCTGTGTCCGTCTGGAACAGTACATGGCATCGGAGTACGGCGGCAAGAACGGCTGGCAAATTGAGCGGTGCTATATGATGTCCGATGAAGTGGAGCGGGCGAAGGCCCTCATACGAACCGAAAAAGAGCATGAGCGTTGAGGAAATGACCAAGCCCGCACGCTCTCCCGCGCCGAAGGCGCAGAGGAAGGCGGTATTGTCTTAGCAAGCAACGAATTTGCTGGGACAAATTCCGCTTGACAGGGGTCTGCCGCCCCTATAACCCCGCAAAAGGGCCGCCAACTGAATAACAGTATCAATTGACGGCTACCACCGCGCATCATAGTTTAGTTGTCCCGCCGATAATGCGGCTCCGGTGTGTAATGCTCCCGGTGGTATTTTTGGTATTTCTCAGACTGCTGGACTTCGGACTCCGCATCCAGCGCCAGTTCGTAATCCACAGGATCAGCACAGACAGCATCCAATAGTATCCGTTCCAAATGCTCATATTCGGAAAACTGATCCAGGGAGGCCATGACGAAGGCATCCCGCACATAACCGGCGCTCTCCGCTAAAAGGTCCTGGTCTATGTGGTAGCCATAATGTTCAACAAAAAAGGTCAGCAACATCACGACGGTCCTGGTATTACCCTCACGGAAAGGATGGATCTGCCAGATCTTTGTAAAGCACCGAACAATAGTCGATACAAATTCTTCTCTGGGCATTGCTGCCCAATTCTGGTGCTGAATATCTTGAAAGGCTGCGGCCAAATCATCTGCAATCGCGTCATCGTTGCTGTACCATACGCTGCGGCCCGCAAGTAGCTTTTCACGCTTTGCGATATTGATGATCCGGTATTTGCCCGCCCACTGGTAAATGTCACCGAACAGAAAACGATGGATGCTCCGTAGGCCCTCCGGTGTAAAGTCACAGAAGCCCTGCTCATAGAGCAGCATCATATTTGCGCGGGACTGTTCCGCTTCAATCAGATCCAGCGTCTTTTCATCCCTGATGTCCAACGTGTTTCGTAGGACAGGAATATCCTCATAAAAATATGGATCAACCATGTTTCCGCACCTGTGCTGCCAGCTTTGCGTGGGAGACCAAAAGTGCCGCTTTCATCTGTGCGCCGCTGATCTCTCCCCGCGCCCAGCTTTGAGAAAGTGCCTGGGCATAGCGGGAAACCGGAGCACCTTCAATCGCATTGATGGCATCAGCCGTTTTGACCGCCGCTATTCTTCGCTTGTGTTGTGCCGTCATATGGACCACCTCGGTGTTCAGTATAACACACGGCCAGCTAAATGAAAAGATATGCCAACCAGTAAATTCTAACCTGACAAAATCAAGGAGGATGTTATGAGAAAAAGAAATCACCGCGTGGAGATCTACTTCACTAAAAATGAACTGGAAACACTGACGAAAAAGGTCCGCAAGTCCGGCCTGTCCCGTGAGGGGTACTGCCGCCGCATCCTCAACGGTACGGCGGTGAAAGAGGCTCCACCCGCCGATGTGCCTGTGCTGATCCGGGAGGTGCGGCGTGTTGGGGCCAGTCTCAACCAGATCATGAAGCGGGCCAACGCCGTCGGCCTGCTGGATGTGCCCCAGCTCCGCAAGGCTCTGGAGGACAACCGGACCGTGGAGAAGTTGATCGTGGACATCGTGCGCCCAGATAGGGCGTTGAGCAAAGTAGTGTAAGGCACTACCCCGTAAGATAACACGGGAAACAACCTGCCTAACCGAAAGGCGAAAGCTGAAACGGGAACACAGCACGGCAGGAAAGCAGTAAGTCACCTAAAGATAACTTGGTGCGACTGAACTGCAATGTTAAGTGGATATGAGGCTTAAGTTGGGTTTACTGAACGCAAGTTTCTAATTTCTGTTATCGGTCAGGCGGAGGAAAGTATCTGTAACCTCTGGCACACTGGCGATTGGTTATAGGTGTCAATCAATCGGTTATCAAAAACGGTGTGCAATCTGTAGGAGAACCTATGGCAAGGAAACGAAAGCGGAGACCGACAATCCACATTTGCCTATGCTCAACGCTAACTGGGGATGCCCTAAACAGGAACGCCAACCGAAGGAGGTGAAAATTCGGCTATGGCTGTAGAGCCTGAAAATCCTGCATGGGCACGGAACGCCCGTAGTAGTCCGAGAGGGGTAATGACCCTCACATGGCGAAGGGGCGTAGTTATTGTGTACTAAAAGAAAAGTTGATTAGGGAGGAAAACCTCAAAATGCAACCAACAACCGAAATTTTAGCAAGAATCAGTAGAAACTCACTCGCAAATAAAGATGAAATTTTTACCAGACTGCATCGCTATATGCTGAGGCCAGACCTGTATTTTCTGGCATATAAAAATCTGTATGCCAACAGTGGTGCCGCAACTAAGGGTGCAAACGATGACACGGCAGATGGATTCAGCGAAGCCAAAATCGCAAATATCATCCAAAGGCTCGCTGATGAAACCTACCAGCCCACACCCGCCAGAAGAACCTATATCCAGAAGAAGAACAATCCCAAGAAAAAGCGACCTCTGGGAATCCCGACATTCACAGATAAGCTGGTACAGGAAGTTCTGCGGATGGTTCTCGAAGCGGTGTATGAGCCTGTTTTCTTGCCAGTTTCTCATGGATTCAGACCCAAAAGGAGCTGCCATACCGCACTGAAATCCTTAAAAATGGAGTTCAATGGTATGCGTTGGTTCGTGGAGGGTGACATCAAAGGGTGCTTTGACAATATCGACCACAGCGTTCTTGTAGGCTTGATTCATAGTAAAATCAAGGATGCCCGGTTGATAAAGCTGATTTACAAATTTCTAAAGGCTGGATATTTGGAGGATTGGAAATATCACAAAACCTACAGTGGTACTCCACAGGGCGGTATCATTTCTCCGCTCCTTGCTAACATCTATCTGCATGAGCTGGACAAATTTGTAATGAAGCTGAAAAGCGAATTTGATACCCATGGGCAAGAACCTGTCAGGACAGAATATCGCCTCCTAAGCAATGACCTCCAGAAACTTTCCTATCACATCGGCAGACGCACCGGGGCAGAAAGAGAACAACTGCTTTCCGAATACAACGAAAAGCGGAAGCTCATGCTGAAAATGCCCTGTACAGCTCAGACAAAAAAGTGCATCAAGTATATCCGCTATGCGGATGACTTTATTCTCGGTGTGAAAGGAAGTCAAGAGGACTGCCAGTGGATAAAGAGTAAACTTTCTGAGTTTATCCGTGAAACCTTAAAGATGGAACTCAGCGAAGAAAAAACACTCATCACTCATAGCAGCAAAAGGGCAAGATTTTTGGGGTATGATGTTCGTGTTCGCAGAAGCAGCATTATCAAGCATGGTGGGCCAGGCAAAAAGACAAAACGCACCCTCAACAATTCCTGTGAACTGTCTATCCCATTCGATGATAAGATTCACAGCTTCATTTTCGCCAAGGAAATTGCGATACAGAAACCGGATGGGAAACTCATGCCTGTCCGCCGTAAATCTCTTTTGCGACTCACAGATTTGGAAATCGTTTCTGCCTACAATGCGGAACTGCGGGGAATCTGCAACTACTATGGAATTGCCAGCAATTTTTATAAACTGTGCTACTTTTCCTATCTCATGGAATACAGTTGCCTCAAAACCCTCGCAAGTAAGCATAAATGCACCATAGCCAAGGTGGTTGAGAAATTCAAAGACCACTACGGAGAATGGGGAATCCCCTACGAAACCAAAACGGGGCAAAAACGATGCTATTTTGCAAAATACTCCGATTGCAAGGATAAGGCCAATCCGACGGACATCGTATGCAATGCTGCGGTGGAGTACGGATATTCCCGAACAGCCTTGGAGCAGAGATTGAAAGCAAAGGTCTGTGAGCTATGCGGTACGACCGAGAGCGATTGTTACGAAGTTCACCATGTCAACAAGCTCAAAAACCTTAAGGGCAAGCAGGCATGGGAGGTTGCAATGATTGCAAAACGGCGTAAAACGCTGGTTGTGTGCAAAAAATGCCATGTTGCAATCCACAACCAGTGAGTAACTGCTGACCGAACGATAACAGAGCCGGATACATTGAGAGATGTAAGTCCGGTTCCCGGAGAGGGTGGTGCGAACCTACCATAGTAATATGGCAAGGCGGTGCCTCCCTACTCCACCTGTTCATACTTGGCGATTTGCTGGGGCAGCTCCTTGATGATCTGATCCTCCAGGGCGTACCGCTGGCTAAGGTGGTTGGCTTTCAGGAGCCGGAGCCGCTGCACATCAATGTCCAGGTCCATCTTCTCCTTGATATGGGGATTTCCGGTGCAGAGTGCCTTGATTTCCGCGTATGACAGGGCGGTTTCATCTATATCCTCGCAGGCCCGGACCGGGGATTTGCTGGTCATGATCTGCCCGATGAACTTCTGCTTGCCCTCCACCAGCTGATAGAGGTAGCTGTCAAAGGTGTTCTCGGTAACATAGGTATAGATGTCCACCTCATTGTTCTCGTTGCCCTGCCGGATGATCCGGCCCTCCCGTTGCTGAAGGTCGCTGGGGCGCCAGGGACAGTCCAGATGGTGGAGCGCCACGAGTTTCTTCTGGACATTGGTGCCCGCGCCCATCTTCTGGGTGGAGCCGATCAGCACCCGGACCTGCCCGGAGCGCACCTTGCCGAACAACTCCTTTTTCTGTGTCTCCGTGTTGGCGCTGTGGATATAGGCTATTTCTTCGGCTGGTATGCCCCTGGCAATCAGCTTATTCCGCAGGTCATCATAGACATTCTGAAATTCCGCCATCTCGTAGCCGCCCTGCTCGTTTGGGACCATTTCAATAGGCCGGTTCTTGCCAGGGGTGGAGAGGTCGCAGAATACCATCTGCGCGGAACGTTGGTCCGCTGTGCGCTGCCATATATCAAACACATCCCCAGCACAGGCGTTGATCTTGCTGGTGTCGCTGTCCGGGAGCAAGGGGTTGAGGAGCCGTTGGTCCAGGGCCAGCTTGCGCCCGTCGTTGGTGATAAGCAGCATATTGTCCTCGGTGCTGTCCACCATCCTATTGCGGACCTTCTCCGCCCGCTCTCCCAGCGCCGCCACCATCTCCTCTTGCTGTTCCGAGGGTTTCAGGACGATGTTGTGGTAGTTGGCCTTGGGGACGGGGAGGTTGAGCATATCCGCTGTCTGGATGTCCGCCACTTCCTTAAACATGGACATGAGTTCCGGGAGGTTATAGAACCGGGAGAACCGGGTCTTGGCCCGGTAGCCGGTGCCCTCCGGGGCCAGCTCGATGGCGGTGACAGTCTCGCCAAAGGTAGATGCCCAGGCGTCAAAATTGAGCAGGCCGTGTTCTTCCAGGACGTGGTACTGCAAATACTTCTGCATGGTATACATCTCCACCATGGTGTTGGAGATGGGGGTGCCTGTGGCGAACACAACGCCCCGGCCCCCGGTCAGCTCGTCCAGATAGCGGCATTTCATATAGAGGTCGCTGGACTTCTGGGCCTCCGTCTGGCTGATGCCGCCCACATTCCGCATTTTGGAAAAGGCGGCGAGGTTTTTGTAGTAGTGGGCTTCATCGACAAAGAGGCGGTCAATGCCCAGTTCTTCAAATGTGACCACATCATCCTTACGGCTCTGGTCGTTCAACTTTGCTAACTTGGCGTCAATGGACTTTTTTGTGCGCTCCATCTGCTTGATGGAGAAGCGTTCCCCGTGGTTGGCTTTCAGTTCCGCGATGCCGTTCAGGACCTCACTCCGCTGCTGTTCCAGGAGATACCGCTGGCGCTCCACACTCACCGGGATTTTCTCAAACTGGCTGTGTCCGATAATGATGGCATCATAGTCGCCGGTGGCGATCCTGCCGCAGAACCGCTTGCGGTTCTTGGTTTCAAAGTCCTTCCTGGTCGCCACCAGAATATTGGCAGAGGGGTAGAGCTGCAAATACTCCGACGCCCACTGCTCCGTCAGGTGGTTGGGCACCACGAACAGGCTTTTTTGGCACAGCCCCAGCCGCTTGCTCTCCTGGGCGGCAGCTACCATTTCAAATGTTTTCCCTGCTCCCACCACATGGGCCAGCAGGGTGTTCCCTCCGTAGAGGATGTGGGCGATGGCGTTCACCTGATGGGGCCGCAGGGTGATCTCCGGGTTGATGCCTACAAATTTCAGATGACTTCCATCGTACTCACGGGGCCGTATGCTGTTGAATTTGTCGTTGTAGAGCCGCGTCAGCCGCTCCCTCCGGGCCGGGTCTTTCCATATCCAGTCCTGGAACGCTTGCTTGATAAGCTGCTGCTTGCCCTGGGCGATAGCCGTTTCCTTCTTGTTCAGGATGGGAACGCGGTTGCCGTGTTCGTCCTCCACATAGTCAAAAATACGCAAATCCCGGAGATTCAGGGTTTCCTCAATGATTTTGTAGCCATTGACACGGGTGGTGCCGTAGGTGTTCTCCGCCTTGACATTGCCCCTGTCGGCAAATTTACTTTCGATATTCCATGCGCCGGTGTGCTGGGAGTAATGGCTGCGTATCATCCGCTGACTGCGGGGGGAAGTCCCGAACAGTTCATAGATAAATTGGTCAATGACCTCTGTGGGCAGCCAGGTGGCCCCCAGCCGGACGGCGATCTCGCTGGCGGTCAGGTCCACCGGCTGCACCCGTTCCAAAGCCTGGACATGGGCGGTGTAGTCCTCCGGGTACAGTTCGGCGCTTCGTTTTGCCCATTCCAGCTTCTCCCGCACATTCCCGGAGAGGTATTCGTCCGCAGTGAGGTACTTTTCCTCGGAGCCACCGCCATACCCGTGCATGGGGTTCAGGAAAATCACGCCGGTCAGGTCGGCGTAGACCTCCTGCTCGGTCTTGCCGGTCAGCTCCGCCATATAGTCCATGTCCACCTTTGCCTTTTCAGCCAGTGACACGGCCAGGGCCTCGGACGCGGTATCTACATGGGTGATCGTGATCCTCTGCTTGATGGTGCGCTTGATAAACATATCCGCCTTGCGGACATAGTTGCGCTCATCGTCCAGCACCTCCAGGGAGGTCAGGAGGAAGTAGGCGCTGTCCATGCTGAACGCGGAGCTGTTGGCGCGGGAGTTGATCCGCCCGTACTTGTCCACAAAGGCGTCGTAAAGAGCGTTTAACTTCCGCTGCTGGGCCTGAATGTCCTGGTCGGGCCAGTCCTCGGTCTGGTACTCAATGAGCGTCCGCACACAGTCCCGTATGCCGATCAGCCCCTTGATGCGGTTGGCCGCTGTCACGGACACCTCTACCGGGTTCATGCGGCTGTTTTCCCGGTAGTACACCTTGCCGTCCACGATGGTATAGCTGAAATTTCGTACCTCCGGGTCCGCGGGGATGGACTTGTCCTCGCCCTCGGTTTCCGGGTCGTCCATGACATACTCGGTGATGGAGCCTTGGATACTCTGAATAGCAACGGCAAGCTGGTCCTCCAGGTCCCGCCCCTCAATGGGCAGGCAGGCGGTTTCCGGCCCATAGGGGCCGCTGATCTCCCGCATTTCGCCCATGACCATCTCCGGGTGGTCAATAAAATACTGGTTCATTTTCAGCCCGTTGGCGTCGGTGTTCAGGTGTACCCAATCCGGTTCCTCGCTGGAGAGGGCGTCCCGCTTCTGCAAAAAGAGGATGTCGCTGGTCACATCCGTTCCCGCGGCGTCCTTGAAAGTGTTGTTGGGCAGGCGGATGGCCCCCAGCAGGTCGGCGCGCTGGGCAAGGTACTTCCGCACAGTGGGGGTGTCCTTGTCCATCGTGCCCTTGCTGGTGACAAAGGCGATGACGCCGCCCGGCCTGACCTTATCCAGCGTCCGGGCAAAGAAGTAGTCGTGAATGAGGAAATTGTATCGGTCGTACCGCTTGTCGATCACCTTGAAGGAGCCGAAGGGCACATTCCCGATAGCGGCGTCAAAAAAGCTGTCCGGGAGGTCTGTTTTTTCAAACCCCTGGACAGCGATAGACGATTGTTGATAAAGCTGCTGGGCGATGCGGCCTGAGATGCCGTCCAGCTCCACGCCGTAGATTTTGGAGTCCGCCAGGGCCTCCGGGCGCATACCAATAAAGTTGCCGATGCCGCAGGACGGCTCCAACAGGTTTCCGGTCTGGAAGCCCATGTTCGTGAGGGCCTGATAGATAGATCGGATGACCACGGGCGGAGTATAGAAGGCCGTCAGGGTGGACTCCCTGGCCGCGGCATATTCCTCCTCGGTGAGCAGGGCTTTCAGCTCGGCGTACTTGCTGTGGCGCTCGTCAAAGCAGTCTGCCAAACCGCCCCAGCCCACATACCGCGCCAACACCTCCTGTTCCTCCGGGGTGGCAAGCCGGTCCTCGGCCTCCAGCCTTTTCAGCAGGCGGATCGCCCGGACATTGTTGTTGAACCGCTCCCCAGGGGTTCCCACGCCCAGGGCGTCATCGGTGATGTGGTACTCATGCCGGTCTGCGTTGGGAACTTCAGGATGGAGGACAAAGGGGGACACCCTGGCCCTGCGCTGGGGGGCCAGTGGCGGCTCCGTACCGCCTTGGTCGTGCCCATCTGCTGAACTTTCCACGCCCTTTCCCGGTCCCGCTGTCTTTTCAGCCGGTCCCATCAGACGCCGAATGACGGAAATATGCTCCACGCGCTCGATGGGGAAACCAACTGCGCCCTCAAAGGTGAGATCCCGCAGGGAGGCCCGGCCATCCTCGTCGATCTTTTCTACACGAAACCGCCGGCCCTCCAGCGTGATCTCCTTACCGAGCAGGTCACGGTCCGAAGCAGCCGTTTCCGTATCCTCCTGCGGAGGCAGAGGTTGTTCCTCTTTTGCGGCGGGAGGTTCCGGTGTGGGGAAGTCCCCGATCACGCGGAGCCACTTCTTCTCCAGCAGGTCGTAGACAGCCGCGCCCTCGTAGGCAAAGCCGTCTGCTTCCATCGTGCCTTCCAGATAGCCCCGTGCCGCCTGTTCCGCCTCCTCCAGCGTCGCGTATTCCGTTTTCTCATCCATGCCGTTTTCCAGGTGGTGGTAGACCACCACCTGATAGCGGCGCTCCGCTTCGTCCCGGTCCACCGGGGCATGGGCGGGCGGCTTCTCCCGTGCCTGGACCTTTTGGGCCAGAGGGCGGTCCGCATAAAGTTGTTTCTCCGCCTCCTCCAGTGTGGCAAAGCTCCCGGTCGTGGGCGTCACCCTGCCGGAAATGAAGCCGTACTGATTGCAGAAGGTCCCGTTCGGTTCCCGGAAAATCACAAGATGCTCGTCGCCGGACCAATATTCCGCTGCCTGCCGGTACGCGAGGTCCTGGGCGGCGATGGGGTCTTTTTTTGCCTGGGGACGATGGGTATAAAGTGCTGCTTCGGCCTGCTCAAAGGTATCAAAGCCACTCGCCGTTGCATACACCGTGTTATCCTGATCGTCATAGCAATATTGGACATAATACTGGCCGTTGGGGTACTGCCGGATCAGGATGGTTTCGCCCTCCCCATAATACCGGGCGAGGGGGTTCACCTGGTTCAACTGGCGGGCGTACTCCTCCGCCTGCCACCGGCTGGTAAATTCCTCACTGACGCCCTCATCATCCACATAAATCTCATCTCGAATGTTGTCCCACACAGCGTAGCCGTTCTCAGTTTCGATGGGGGAAAAGCGTTCATCAGACTGTGGCGCACGGGCGGAAGCCTGTTCCGCATCGGCCATGACCCGCTGAATAAAGGGGTCGGCATTCAGTTTATCCGGGTCAATGACTTTTCCGTCCACAATGCCTCTTTCTGCAAGAGTTCTGCGGATGGCGGCGGGGTCTATCTCCGGGAAAGGGTCATCCTCTGTCTGCTGCACTTCCGTCTGCTTTTTCTGAGTCTGCTGTTTGTTGTACTCCTCCTCCGCAAAGGCCACCATCTCGTCAAAATCCAGGTTGGCGAGAAGTTCATTCAGGTCATGGAAGCCGGCGCATTGGATGGAAGCAGCCTCTGAGCCGTCCACCAGATAGGACAGGCGGAACGATACCAAGTCCACACTGATCTCTACGGTGTGGGCGCTGTCGCTGGTGGAGCTGAACGCCAGGGGGACATGAGAGAGGTCGGAGAAGTCGGCCTCCTGCTCAAAGACCTCCATACAGTAAGCGTTAATGAGCCATTTTGCCCGCCCCAACTGCGCCTGCGCCATGTCAATGACCTGGAAGCCCTGGGGCGGCGGGTCCAGTTCGGCAAGGAAGTCCTGGGGAATGGTCTGGCCCTGGCCGTCCCGGTAGAGGACGATCCGCATGGGCGCGCCAGCATGGTTTTCTTCCTTGATTGCCGCCACAAATTCCTCCGCGCCGGTGTACTCCACGCTTTCGCCCACGCTGCCGTTCGTGCCCAGGAAGTCGATCCGTCCCACGGGCAGCGGGGCGTCCGGCGATTCCCCGGCATCCGGTTCTTCGGCGTCAGCCACGGGTGCCGCGTTCTCCGCCACCTGAAGCAGTCTGTCGTTCAGCGGGTTCTCCGCCAGCAGACGGTCGAATTCCTCACGGGGCAGTTCCTTATTGAAAATAGGAAAGGTCGGGTCATAGAGCCGGACGGTCTGCTCATTATAGGCCAGCAGCTCATACTCCTGCGCCCCCAGGTACACCGTGTCGCCCAGGGTCAAGCGGTATTCCTTTTTTGGAGGGGGCGGCGGATTCAGTTCCTCCTCGGTGGGTTCCAGCGGTATGGCAAGGGGACCGCTCAGATCAGCCAGCACAGCCTCACAGCGTTCCGTCAGGTGGGTCTTGTCCCGGAAGATCGTCTGCATGGCGTTTCGCAGGGTGGGTAGGACAAAGAGATTATCTCCTGACAGAACATAGCACTTCTTTTCCCCTATTCTAAAGGAGTTCGCACACGTTCTGGCAAGTAGGAGTTCCTTGTATGGGTCCGTTTCACCGGTCCGTGTTTTGAAATCCACATAATCATCAATGATGGAGCAAATCTCCGCTGCGATGTCCCAACGGGCCTTCCGCTGCTCTACCTGTGCCCGGTATTTCGGATAATGCTCTTTTTCCGCCCGGTTCAGGTAGCGTCCAGCGGCAATCAGTTCCCCAATACGCTTTTCCACCTTGGCCCAGGTCAGCAGGAATTTCCCGTCAGGGTCGCCGTAGTCGCGGGAGATGGTGATGCCCGTGCTGTCGTGGTCTACCCTAAAGCCGCTGCTGGGGATAGCGTTGGAATAGGAGCCTACGCCGTATTCCACTTTCAGGAATTTGGCATTTTCCTGTCTGCTTTCCTGCTTCTGATACTGGTCATAGATGCGGAGTTTGGACGGTGAGTACCTTCCGCACAGAACATAGTCAATGGCCTCCTGGGGCAAAATAAAAGCCGAAGCCTTTTCTGCTTCTGCCTGTTCTATGAGAGAGACTTGTTCCGCTTCGCTGGGCAGGGGGCGCTCATCCGGGTCGAGCCACTGGTGCAGCAGGATCATCCCGTAGATGGTGTCGGCAACATGGGGCCACCGAAGGAATTCCTCTTTCTCGCGGGAGAGGTACGTCCCGCGCCAGAGGTTCAGCACATCGTCCCATGCCCGATACCCGGCCCGCTGGCCATTGCTCAAAATTTTCTCTACATAGGTGTTGTCGAAGAAGCCCTTAATGAAATCGCCGCGCTCTTTTCTGCCCTCATGGGCTTCAAAGAACGCGGCGATCTCGGCTTTATGGTCTTTTAGGGCGTCGCTGACGCGGAGCAATTCTGTTTTCTCGCTGTCCTCGTGATAGTAGGGGATGTCCGTGCGGGCATTAAAATCATGGTGGCTGTTTTGAAGTCCGGTAGTACCGGATGTCCCATCAACAGGGGCCTGCGGGGGTGCTTCCCCGGCAATCAGTGGATCACTTACACGTCCGTATAGACTAGCTCCGTCAGCGCCATTTCCTCCGCCGCTGCCCGGATGTTGTTCATCAGGCCCACCCACTTCATCTGATCGCTGGCTTTCAGCTCCTCCGTCACGCCCTGCTCCCGCGCCATCCGCGCCGTCAGCTGCTCCACCATCTCCGTGGCCTGCCGGTCGATCTTCTCCAGATGGGCGTTCAGCCTGCCGCTGAGGAGCATCCCCGTGTAGTAGGCGTTCCTGTGGGTCTGAAGGTAACTGCGCCGCAGCATCCCATATTTTCCTACCTTCGGGGCCTCCGGCGCTTCCAGATTGGGCAGACGGTAGTCGCCCTCCGTTCGATATGTCAGTTCCATGTTCAATGCTCCTTTCCTGTTTTGTCCTGCTATCATGATACGGCCTGTTTGGAGTTTGCGCAAATGTGCGATTTTCCCTTTGCTCTGCCCGGTACAGGCTCAAAACCGTGCTGGCGATCTCCCGCAGGGGCATTTCCGCAATATCGCTCACCGCGCCGCCCAGGATGGACAGGGTTTCCGGGGTGTCAAAGTCATAGACATGGGCGAAATCCTCGCCGCTGAAATAGTCCATGGGGTCGATGCCGCACCGGGTCAGCATGATAAAGGCCACGCTGCTCTCCACCAAGCCCCTGAACCATGTTTCGGTACTGAGGTCATCCAGTTCTTCTAGCAGGCTGCCCTCTTTGACGCCCCGCAGCTCCGTGAGGTAGTCGCTAAAGTTGTCCTCCACGATGACCTTCGCCGTTTCCAGAAGGCAGGCGGCAAGACCAGAGCGGTCCGGGAACTCGCCATAGCTGTTCTCCAGCGCCTCGATCACCGCGTCCTCATACCGCGGCTCCATCTTCCAGATGGGGATGGTGCGCCCCTGGCGGCTGTTGGTATCAGACATATCAAAGACATACCGCAGCTTATAGCCCCGGTCTGTATCCACCAGCAGGGCGATCCCCCTGGTGCCCTGGTTGACATAGCGGCCATGCTTGTTCCAGAAGTCGATCTGGGCGCAGGCGGTGGCGTCCGGCTTCTGCGCGTAGATCAAAAGCTGGTCACGGAAATTGTACTTGAAGTTGTGGGCGGCGGTGGTCAGGAACGCCATATAGTTCCCGCTGTTGGCGGAAATTTCGCGGGTCTTTTGCGCTGCAAGCTCTACAATAGAGTCCAGTTTTTTCGCCACGCTCTATCCCTCCGTTTCCTCATAAGATTGCAGCAGGCCCTTTGCTGCCGCGGCGATTTTAGAGATGCGCCCGGTGAGCTGGGCGACGGTGGCCCTGACCTCTGATCGTCGCGCCGCGTAGAAGTAGCCTGCATCGGCGCTGCAAATGGGGTGGCCGTCACAGCGCAGGCGGTTGACCGCCCGCCGCAGCTCCGTCCCGCCGACATGAAACGCGGCCTCCAGCTCCTTGCTGGAAGCTGCGTTCTCCTGTCCCTTGTGGTATTTCTTCAGGTACGCGCACAGGGCCTCATCAATGGATACGCCCTTCATCGGGCCTCGCCTCTGTCCTGGCGGCGGGACTGGATGGGCCGGCCACGCTTATTGTATCGGTTCGGGTCGGCGGCAGGGGATGTCCAGCCCAGGGTCGCCCCGGCCAGCATTGCCGCCGCCTGCGCCCTGGTCACGCCCATATCGCCGTTGAGTACATCCGCCGTCTGCTGGGGCGTTTTCCCTTTGAAATGGGCCATGGGGGACACCTGATACCCCGGCTTGTACCGCTCTATGGCGATCAGCTCACCCGATGACGGCTGGACGGTAAAGCACTTCTCCGGCAGGGGCGGCGTCAGAGGGATCACCTCGTTGTGGCACCGCTCCATTTGCTCGGCAAACTGGCAGATGTGAAACAGGCTGTCCCAGCCGTTGCCCACCTCCACATGGCAGTCATCAATATAGCGGCAGGTCCGGTCGATGGACGCGCAGCCTTCCCGGAGAATACGGACCTGTCCACCGTCCGGGATGCGGAACAGTTCCTTGTAGTGCGGGTCGATGAACCGGATGCCCTTTTCAGCCTGTTCCATGTGCCGGTCCAGCCAGTCGCGGCGGTAGCAGTAGAGAAACAGATTTTCCTTCCCCTTGTAGGGGTGCAGCTGGATCAGGCAGGCATACTGCGCCGTGTCCGCCCGGAAGCCGAACGCAAAGCCGCTATCGTAGCCGCTCTCCTGGTGTCCCCGGCAGAAATCCCGCATGGCGTTACGGCTTTTTAGAAACCCGCCGTACTGCTCGTCCCCCACCAGGGCCTCCAAAACCTCCTCAAACTCCTGCTGAAAGTCCTCGGTGTCCAGGCTTTCCCGGTGGCTGGTCCACTTGGGAAAGAAGCCCTTGCCGTCCTCGCCCATATCCGCTTGAAGGTGCCCGACACTCCCGGTCTGGCCCTCGATCTGTGTGCTTTGCTTGGCGATATAAAGCCGCTCCGCTGGAGCAGCGGCGCGAAAAGTCAATTCCATACGATCACACTCCTTGTCAACAAGAAGGCGGCCATTAGCTTCCCACTGATAGCCGCCTTCTCTCTATACGATATTGATAGACCTTCTACCGGGCGTTGCCCCGGTCGTGGCGCTTGGGCTTGATGGGCTGCCCCTGCTCGTCATAGTTTTTCGGGTCGGCGGCTGGCACCTCCCAGCCGAACAGGGAGCCGGCCAGCATCGCCGCTGTCTGCGCTTTGGTCACGCCGCCGCGCTCGTTACACTCACTTACGATCTCCAGAGCCTCCGCCCGGTCATGGCCGTACTTGTCTGTACGGTAATAGCCGCTCTCGCCCTTTTTGACAATAATGATTTCATCACTGCTGGGCAGCACAGCATAACACTTGTCCGGCAGGGTGGAACGCATGGGAATCACCATGCCGCCTGTTTGCTCCAGCCGCTCCGCAAACTCCCGGATAGAATAAACGGTGCTGCCCCACTCGTGGGACAGTTCCATGTGGCCGGCGTCGATATAGCGGGCGGTGCGGTCACGGGTGCCATCTCCGCCTGTGATAATGCGGATCTGCTCCCCATCCGACACCCTGAATTTCTCTTTGCCGTCCGTGGTGACAAAGCGGATGCCTTTTTCGGCTTCCTTCATGTGCCGCTCCAGCAGGTCCCGGCGGTAAGCATAGATATATGCGTTATCCAGCAGCTCGGATGGCGTACAACGGAGTAGATAAGCATGGTAGTCGGCATCAACGCGGAACAGATATTCGGGGCTTTGTATGATGCGGCTTTCCTGGTTGTTCAGGCAGTAGGCAATCATCGCGGGGATATTCTTCAGCACAGGGCCATATCGCTGGTCTGATCGGAGCATTTCAATCATGGCATCGAGTTCCACCGAGAACTCCGGTGTTTTCCATGCGGGGTCCCAAATGTCCCAATGGCTGTAAAACGCCGTGCCGCTATCGTCCAATTCAGCAACTAAGATACCCGGACTTCCGCACCGCTCCATGATCGGAATACACTGCCGCTTGGCGTATAGTCGTTCCGTGGGTGTCGCAGGCCGCAAAGTCAGCTCCACTATCGCTCACGCTCCTTTACCTTCGGCTGCTGTGCAGGCTGTGTCAGTCCGGCCTCATGCGCCCGCCAGTAGTCGGGATGGCATACTCGGATGGTATCATCAATACATTTGCTGTATTCTCCGGGGCCAAAGTATTCATTGACCGGCGCGGTGTAAAGCCCTCTGTCCATCAACTCCCGAAGGACGATCTGCGCGTCGCTGTCCTCCTCAAAGCACAGATAGCCGCCTTCCCAGAACCCGTACCGCTGGGCGGTGGGTGATAAATTCCCGGCCACAAATTCCCGCGCCACCATGATCCCGCCGTGGCTGGCTGTGGAAACATCAAAGAAACCGGGGCAGAGGGTCTTGCGGGTCTGGATAAGCCCCCAGGGAGAATAGGCTGGCTCATAGCTCATTCCCGCTCACGCTCCTTCCCCGATTTCTCCGGCTGTTCGCCGGAGCGTTCCTGCTTTGTCATCTGGTACTCCAGTTCCGCCCCGGCCCGTTCCAGAAGGTCCTTTTTAGCGGCCAGGAGATCGGAGTGATAATGGCCCCAGTAGTAGTAATCACTTCCCTGACAGGCCCATGTCACAAACATGGACCGTTCCGCTATGCTCACACCCAGCACGAACTCGGTGGTCCCGATGTGGATGGAGTCGGTGATAAGATAGCCGGCGTTCATACGGCTGCCCATATCAGCGGCCCTCCCTGTCACGAGAGTTTCGTTCCTTTTCAGCCTGTCGCAGCTCCAGGTAATGCTTTGCCCATTTGGGCAGGTCCTCCGGGGCGATGACGCCGAGAATGTCGCTGCGCTCAAACCGCGCCCTCTGCCCGGAATACAGCTCTGTGCAGTAACAGGCAGTGCCGCGGCTGTTGGGGTATGCGCCGGAGCCGCTGGTACACAACTGGAGCTGGCAGGTGGCGTGGCGGTATTCCCGGCGCAGCACCTCCGGGCGGATCACCACGACTTTGCCCCGGATGTCCTCCTGGTAACTGACCTGTTCACAGTCCTCGGCGGTGATGGCCGAATTGGGGATGCCCTGAATTTTCGGGCCGTTCAAGGCGATACGGGTCTTTTCCGCCTGTTCCGCCACACGCTCCCCAAACAGCTTTACCAGTTCCGGGTAGTCATCGCTGACCATGACCTCGGTATAGTTTGCGAATATCTCATGCTGCTGGCAGAACGCGCATACATACCGCTCATCCTCCGGCGCTGATGGATTTTCCCCCAGCACGATCTCCCGGTCGCCAATGTGAAGCGCATGGATGATCTCATAGTCCCCGGCCATACGCTTTTCCTGATCTATGTCCATTTGAAGTCCTCCTTCCAAAAATTTACGCCGCTCTGTGTCCCCAAAGACAAAGAGCGGCGTATGTAAAAGCCGGTTGTTTCAGCCGTGAGCCATCAGCTTCAACAGCAGGTCGTTCACCGGCCCAGCGTCCCGGCCCTGGGCGGTCAGCTTGTTCCGCCAGTTCATCAGGTACATCCGCACAAGGCGGCGCTCCGCGTCCGTCAGTTCCAGATACACTTTCTTTTCCCGTTTGAACATTTGAAACAACTCCCTTCTCTCTGCCCATATCGTACAGGAAAAGGAAAATGGTTTCAAATGTGCGAATGGGTATGTAAGCGGCCCGCTGTGCGGGCCGCGGGGGATGCGCTTAGCGCCAGATGATAGCCTGCACCCAAGCATTCATAGTCCAGGAATAATCGCTGCCCCACACCTCGTCTACGCCCAAGGCATGAGCTTGGTCGGTAAACACGCCGGTGGTATGGGCATAGTAGTAGGCCATCATGGTCTGCACGGTAGGGTCGGTGATGGGCTTGGGGTTGCCCCAGGTCTGGCCCTCCAGGGACCAGCCCATGCCTTTCCCGTGCTCGGCACAGAAGCCGATAGTGCTTTTCTGGTTGTAATCGAAGGTCATCTGATGGAGCCAGCAGGTCCCCAGGCTGGGAGATTCATAGTGGACGCCATTGTGGGTGCAGTCCTCCAGCTTGATAGAGCTGGGGGCGTCCGCCGCCAACGCCGCGATGGGCAGCAGGCCCAGCATACACACCAGCACGAGCAGCAGGGCCGTCATACGGGTGAGAAAACGGTTTTTCTTCATCAGTGAAAAACTCCTTTCCGTTTTTGGGCATAAGAAAAGGCCCTCCAGCCTGGGGCTGAAAGACCTCTCCGTGTCCGTGTTCAGTTCTCAATTATTCGTAGGGATTGTGGGTGTTTGGGCGACCCACGAACAGGTAGCAATAGGTCACGCTGCCGCTCTCTGTCACGCCCACGCCGATGCTGTCACAGTCCGGCTTAATCATAGTTTCAAAATGGCCGGGGGAGTTGAGCCAGTTGTCCAGGGCGTGTTGAGCGGTGTCCTCCGTGGAAACGCCGGTAAACACAGTCAGATTTACGCCGAAGCCATAGGGATAGCCGCAGGCCAGGGCCGCCTCGCATTCCTCCTTGGTGTGGTGCCAGGTGTACTTCTTATCGGAAATGGTTTGGGCGGCGCTCATCAGGGCCTCACTGACAGGCAGTTCCGCCACACCGTTCTCCCGGCGCACCTCATTGACCAGCCGTACCAGCTCCAGCCGCACATCCAACGCCTCTCCTTGGTCGGGGCTACTCTCGACGGTGGGAGCCTGCGGAGCATGGGAGCCAACGGTCAGCGTCAGGGTGGCGGTTTCCCCGGTCTGGTTGGAGACGGTGATCTCCGCGCTCCCTTCCGCTTTGGCAACGGCTGTCCAGAAGTTCATCACCTGTTCCACCTCCACCGTGTCCGGGTCGCTGGAAGTCACGGTGTACGCCGGCCCGCTGGGGCCAATCACCAAGCCGCTGCGCTCTCCCACCTCCAGCGTGGTGCCCTTGTAGCTGCCTACCCGGATGGGCTGATCCTCCGCCGCCCGCGCGGGGAGAGCCAGGGCAGCGGTCAGGGCTGTGCAGGCAAGGACTGCGGTAAAGCGTTTCAGACTGTTTTTCATCATGGAATGACCTCCTTATGATAGATTGGGATGCCGCTGTCCCAACCGTACCATAAGAGGGCAAAAACTGTCTAAGGTGCGATTTTCTTTTCAGCGGGTGGTTATGACACCTCCACGGCTCGGACCGCCCAGCGGTAGGCGCTCTGGTTGCGGACACAGGTAAAGAGGGTGATGCAGTTCTCCGCGGTGGGAGACAGCAGGGAGTTATCCAGTTCGCTGATTTTGTTCACGCTGGTCACGGCGTAGGTACGGGTGCCCAGTCTGGTGGTCAGGGTGATCTTATCTCCCACATCCAGCGTGTGGATCTCCCCAAAATGGTCGTTCACGCCCCTATTATGGGCGGCCAAACAGACGTTTCCGCCCCAAACGCTGGTGTCCTCAAAATGGCCCGCACCCTTTCTCAGCACGGCGCTTCCCGTCCCCTCATAGACCTTCACATTGACATCAATGCTGGGGATTTTTAAGGTGGCGAGGTAGCCGCCCTGATAGTAGAGGTCTGATGTGACCTCCGTGAAGCCGATGGTGGGGAGGACGCTGGATGTGCCGCCGCTGGGGAAGCCGGAATAATCAGGTGGAGCGACGGTGGTGCCGGCGCTGCCATTGATAACGGCACCATCGCCCAGCATATAGCCGGGGGTCAAATTGGGGGTCAGCGGAGTGCCGGTATTCAGGGTGTAGGCGGTGGGGCTGCCAAAGGCGGGCGGGACCAGAACCGCGTTTTTGCTCACATCCACATTGGAAAGCTCACCACGGTCCGCCGTGGCAACAGGCTCCACCGAAGTAGGCTTGCCATACTCCGGATCGCCGGGGGCGGCGATGTCTTACTCTAACGCGCTGGCGGGAACAGCCAGGGCCGCAGTTAGGCACAGCAGAGACAAAAGCATGGTCAGTTTCTTCATATCGTATTACCTCCGTCGCTTGATGAAGTAGAACGCCCCGCCTCCAATCAGCACCGCCGCGACAACGGCCACAACCGGCAGGACGCTGTTCTTCTCTCCGGCCTGGGCCTCCTGCCCGGTGGAATCAGTCTGGTCGGCGGGGGTGTTGGGGTCGGAACTATCTCCGGGGGCCTCGCCGGGGGCGGGGTCCAGGGCCGTGCCCTCGAAGATCGCTACATAGCGGATTTTATTCAGGTTGATACGGCTCACGGTGCCCGCGTAGTCGGCGGTGACGGTATAGCCCTTCACATAGGAGCTGGTGGCGGAGCCGGAGTAGGAGGCCATAGCAGTAAAGTGGCCGTCCCCCTCGGTCTGCCAGTTAACGGTCTGGAGGGTCATGGAATTTCCGCCGTCCTGGATAGTCTTGGGGATATACTGCGTGTCCTGGTTGGCAAGGCCGGGGTAGGTGCGGGTGGCGGTCACGGTTTTGGTGGAGCTGCCATACCCGGCCACCTCCACCTTCACCGTATCCAGTTTCAAAGTCAGCACCCCGGACAGACCATCCTCCGTGATAAACTCCTTTGTCTGCGGCAGCAGGGCCAGCACCGCGCCCATGTCCTTGCTCTTGCTGTTCACGGACACGGTTTCTGTATGCTGGCGGCTCTCGTTGGCGGGGAGTTCCTGTTTCAGCAGATCGATGAGGGTGTAGTGGTAGCCATCCTGGTCAAAATCGGACCGGGGGATGCCGCCGGGGTCATCCTCCGGCCCCAGGTCGTACATCTTTCTGATCTCGGTGCCGTCCTCGCTCCGGGTGACGGCGGTGGGATAACAGGGGGACGGCTGGGTGGGTTCAGACGGGGCGGCGGCAAAGGCGGCAGGGGTCAGACTCATGGAAAGAGCCAGGACGCACAGGAGCCGGGCCGCGTGGGTCAGGGGTTTCCGCTTCATAACAAAACTACCTCCATGTTTTTGATTTTGGGCAGCAAAAAACCTCATGGCTTCCCATGAGGTCCGACAATGCCCATGTTCGGTTTTCTTCGCGCTGTTCTCCAAAGGTTTTTACCGGCTGAAAAAGGATAGACAAAGCCTTTCTTTTCAGCTGGTACAGCGGGTTTCGGGGGAGAGTGTGAGAGGGGGGGAGCGGCAGGCGTACCGGGGCCGTAAAAGGGCAGACTTTCCTCTGGGCGTAAGGTTCATCGCTCCATCTCCCTCTGCCGCTTGCGGTACAGCTCCAAAGCCTTCACGATAGTGTCCTCGATTTTCTGCGCGGGCGTCCCCGGCTTGAAAAACTTGTCGATCCGTTCCCGGGGAATTTTGAATTGCTCCACCTGATTGGGCTTTTCCTCCTGCATGATGGAGAGGATCACATCAGGGTTCAACTTGCCTTGCTCGGAAAAGCTCCGCATTTTGATGGCCTGGGCATGGGATGGGGTGCGGATTTCTCCCTCCATGACCTCCAGCAAGGCGGTCTGCTCGGCCTCCGACAGATAGGACAGCTCCACGGCGGGGCGCAGGGCCATTTGCAACTTGCCGGCTTCTTTCAGCACAGAATTATCCACCATGTCCAGCAGTTCCGGGATAAGGTTGGTTAAGCAAATATAACGGTGAATTTGGGTTTTGCTATCAGGAGATTGCTCTGCAAGTTCTTGATTTGAGCGCATCCCTAACTTCGTCCCCAGTGGGGACGAAGTTAGATCCCGCCGCTGTCCCTGTCGTTTCATGGCCTCTAACTTCATTTTATAAGCAAACGCCTTTTCTGACGGCAATATCTGTTCCCGCTGAAGGTTGCTGTCCACCATGACAATGATGGCTTCATCGTCCGTCAGCTCCCGGATAATACAGGGCACCGTAGGCAGGCCCGCCAGCTCTGCCGCCCGCTTGCGCCGGTGGCCGGACACCATCTGATAACTGCCGTCCGGCATGGGACGGACCAGCGATGGGACCAGGACGCCATATTGCTTTACACTGTCCGCTAGTTCCACCATACTTTGATCCATCCGCACCTTGAATGGGTGATTGGGAAAGTCGCTGATCTCCGCAGCAGGCAGGTCGGTCACATAGCTGCGCTGGGCATTGTTCCGTTCTTCCTGGGTAGAGAATAGGTCGTTATAGGCCTCGTTCAGCCCCAGGTCGATTGCGATTCCTTTGTTCAAGGGCAATCACCTCCTTCACCAGTGTGGTATATGCCGCAGCTACCTTCCCTTTGCTGTCATGGGCGAAAATACTCTTGCCCTCCACGCTGCACTCTGCCGCCCGGACAGAGAAGGGTATCTCCGTATTCAATACCCGGAGATTGCTCCCAGTCTGCCGCAGGGCCGCGATGATGCTTTTGGCATTGTTGGTACGGCTATCCACCATGGTCAGCAGAATGCCGTCGATTTTCAGCGATGGGTTGATCTGCCGCCGTACCTTAGCCACCGATCCCAACAACAGCTTCAAACCCTTGGTGGACAGGTAGTTGGCCTGACATGGGATAAGAACGCTGTCCGCCGCTGCCAGAGCGTTGATGGTCAGCATACCCAGCGATGGCATACAATCGATCAGAACGTAGTCATAATCCCGCTTGACCGTGCCCAGGTAGCTGCGTAGCACAAATTCCCGGCTCATGGTGTTCACAAGACTTACCTCAAAACTGGACAGGCCGATGTTGGAGGGCACCAGATCGACACCCTCAATATTTTTCAAGATGCCCCTGTCTTGTGGTGAGAGGATGCCATTGTCCACAACGACTTGCATCAGGTCAGAGATGGTCGTTTCCAACTCGTCCGGGTTCTTCACACCCAGGCTCACTGTAAGACTTCCCTGGGGATCTGCGTCCACCAACAACACCTTTTTCCCTTGCTGCGCCAGTCCAACGCCCAAATTGACCGCCGTGGTCGTCTTACCTACGCCGCCCTTTTGATTGGTAACAGCGATCACTTTGCACTTGTCCATGGGCTACTACCTCCATTTCTTCAGTTGTAGTTATAGCCGTATGTGGCGCTTGTAGCAGCGCAACGACTATGTAAAGTGGGCCGATGGCCCACTAGGAATTTACGGCCTTTCGCTTGTGAGAAGTGCCAGCACATCATTCATGCCTGTGTCGAAGATAAAGTCCTCACTCTTTGCCAGATATTCCTCCATGAACATCTGTGCCAGGGCAGAGTGCTGTTGACAGTCGGTGAAATCCTCTGACGGGGCGATCTCCACAAGGGCGTATATGCCCTCCAACATCTTCATGGCTCCAATGTAGTCGCCATGGCTCACCAGGAGCCGCAGGGCTTTCTCCATGGCCCGCACCATGTCTAGGTCTCCGATCTCCAGAAAAGCGTTCCATAGAGCCTCCGTGCTTTCGCTGGCGGCGCTGCGAACCTCGCTGACCAGCGTCTCAATCTTTCTGTTCTGAGCCTCGTCCTTTTTCCACTTCATGGCTTGTCCTCCTACTGTAAACTCATAGCTGTCAAAAGGGATATAGACGGCTATGTAGGCTTTTGGGCAGGGTGAAAATACTCAGACCGGAAACCGCTCTATTTTTCCATTAGCAGGGGATCGTGCAGTTTTTTTGCCCGATTAGCAAAACACCTCTTAATTTCGATGGAAAAGCAAAAAACCTTGCTAATTGATTAGCAAGGTTTCGGACGGAAAACGGTATGTAGTTCAAAGTGAGTCTGGAAGTAATAATGATTAGCAAAAAATATAAAATTGAGCACCCACCATTCTAGCGAGAAATATGGCGTTTTCTTATGAGATTCAAAAAGTTATAGAAAAAGCACAAAATCTTCGGTTTTCCGAAGATTTTGTGCTGCTAATGGCACCCGCGGGAGGACTTGAACCTCTGGCCTACTGCTTAGGAGGCAGTCGCTCTATCCAACTGAGCTACGCGGGCGAATGGAATTGACGGATTGGAATCGAACTCGAAACGGTACGCTTATGTCTCCGGAGTGGGGCGCTCTATTCCCTACTTAGGAGGCGGTCGCTCTATACGACTGAGCTACAGGGGCATATCAAATAGGCAGAAACCATTGTACCTGTTTTCCGCCCTGCTGTCAATGGGAAAGGGCTGCCGCGCAGGCGGCAGCCCTTCGGCGCTCACTGGATGACCCGTACCCGGATCACATTCTCCAGCGCCGTCACCTCGTCGATGACGCACTGGTCCGCCGGGGCGCTCAGGTCCACGATGGTGTAGGCGTAGTCCCCCCGGGACTTGTTGCTCAGGTTCTCCACATTGATGCCGTCCCGGGACAGCAGGGTGGTGATGCTGGCCAGCATGGCAGGCACGTTTTTGTGGATCAGGCACAGCCGGCACACGCCGCTGCGCTCCTGGCTGACGGCGGGCAGGTTTACGCTGTTGCGGATGTTGCCGTTTTCCAAGTAATCCCGCAGCTGGTCCACCGCCATGACCGCGCAGTTCTGCTCACTCTCCGGTGTGGAGGCTCCCAGGTGAGGCATGGCCAGCACGTGGGGCGCACCCACCAGGCGGTTATTGGGGAAGTCTGTGACATAGGCCGCTACCCAGCCGGTGTCCAGCGCCGCCAGCATGGCATCGTCGTCCACGATCTCGCCCCGGGCCAGGTTGATGAACCGGACGCCCCGTTTCATGGCGCCGATGGCCTTGGCGTCGATCATGCGCTCCGTGTCCTTGGTGTAGTGGATGTGGATGGTGATATAGTCCGCCCGCTTGTAGAGCTCGTTGATGTCCTTCACCACATGGATGTGGCGGTCCAGCCGCAGGGCGGCATCCACAGACAGGAAGGGGTCGTAGCCGTACACATCCATGCCCAGGGACAATGCGATGTTGGCGACCAATGACCCGATGGCCCCCAGGCCGATGACGCCCAGCGTCTTCTTGTACAGCTCCGGGCCGATGAAGGCGGCCTTGCCCTTCTCCACTACGGTGGTCACGTCCACGCCGGAGGCCACCTGCTGCCGGACCCACTGGATGCCCCCGTCCACGTCCCGGGAGCCCATCAGCATGGCGCACAGCACCAGCTCCTTTACGGCGTTGGCGTTGGCGCCGGGGGTGTTGAATACCACGATGCCCGCCTCGGAGCAGCGGTCCAGGGGGATGTTGTTGACGCCGGCCCCGGCCCGGGAGATGGCCAGAAGGTTTTTCGGAAAATCATAGTCCATCAGCTTGGCGGAGCGGACCAGGATGGCGTCCTCGTCTGTCTCCGAATCGGAGACGGCGTACAGCGCCGGATCCAGGCGGTTCAGGCCGACGGGAGAGATCTTGTTGAATGTTCTGATACGGTACATGGCAGAATGCCTCCATTGGGCGGCCCCAGCGGGTCGCGGTACTTGCGGGGGAACGTGCGGTGCTGGCACCGCTTCCGCCGCAGCATCTTCTATTATAGGTAGAGGCCGCCGTCCCAGTCAATGTGCCGAACCGCCAAATCCGCGGCCGGTTGGACTGAAAGTTTTTGGAGAGGTATTACTTTTGGAACGGCCTGGAAAAATACCCCAAAAGGCAGTTCTGCGCCTCCGGAACTGCCGCTTTCCTATGAAAACTGCGGAATCGTCCTGTTTTTTTGAAAAAGCCCCTGAAAGCAGCTTGCAAAAATCGAGAGAACGGCATATAATGCAAAACTGTGTGCAAATCTCGACCGGCGGCCGGAATCGGACGGCCGGCAGGGAGGCCGCGTGTGTTGATCCGCCGCCCGGCGTACCCCACGTGGCCCCTTCATAGAGAAAAGGAGATGGAAGATGTGCAGAACGAACATTTGAGGAACATCGCCATCAACGCCCACATCGACCACGGCAAGACTGCCCCACAGGGCTGACACCCTGCGGGGATCGTTTGATAGAAATGCCCGGCGGAAGCACCCGCAAGGGGTACGCCACATCCGTAAGGCGGCAAAGCCGCCAACGGCCGTGCAGTGAATTCCGCCTCCGCCAAGGTTTTGCCGCAGGCAAAACACTTGTACGCGCCGCCCGGCGCGGCCTTGCCAGAGAAGAAGGAGAAGAGAATTATGCAGAACGAACATTTGAGAAATGTCGCCATCATCGCCCACGTCGACCACGGCAAAACCACGCTGGTGGACGAGATGCTGAAGCAGGGCGGCGTCTACCGGGAGAATCAGGAGGTGGTGGACCGGGTCATGGACTCCGGCGACCTGGAGCGGGAGCGGGGTATCACCATCCTGGCCAAGAACACCGCCATCCGGTACAAGGACACCAAGATCAACATCGTGGATACCCCGGGCCACGCCGACTTCGGCGGCGAGGTGGAGCGCATCCTGAAGATGGTCAACGGCGTCATCCTGCTGGTGGACGCCGCCGAGGGCCCCATGCCCCAGACCCGCTTCGTGCTCTCCAAGGCCCTGGAGCTGGGCCACCGGGTCATTGTGGTGGTCAACAAGATCGACCGGCCCGACCAGCGGATCCACGAGGTGGTGGATGAGGTGCTGGAGCTGCTGATGGACCTGGATGCCACCCCGGAACAGTTGGACTCCCCCATGCTGTTCTGCTCCGGCCGCAACGGCACCGCCTCCTACTCCCCCGACGTGCCGGGCACGGACCTCAAGCCCCTGTTTGAGACCATTCTGGAGTATATCCCCGCCCCGGAGGCAGATGTGGACCAGCCCTTCCAGATGCTGGTCAGCTCCATCGACTACAACGACTTCGTGGGCCGGATCGCCATCGGCCGCATCGAGCGGGGCACCTTGAAGCAGAACCAGGACATCGTCGTGTGCAACTACCACGACCCGGAGGCTGTGCTCCGCAAGGCGAGAGCCACCGCCATCTACGAGTTCGAGGGCCTTGCCCGGAATCCGGTGACCGAGTCCACCGCCGGCAACATCATCGCCATGAGCGGCATTCCCGACATCACCATCGGCGACACCATCTGCGTCCCGGACTGCGTGGAGGCGTTGCCCTTCGTGAAGATCAGTGCCCCCACCCTGGAGATGACCTTCTCCGTCAACGACTCCCCCTTTGCCGGCAAGGAGGGCAAGTTCGTCACCTCCCGCCAGCTGCGGGACCGGCTGTACCGGGAGACGTTGAAGGACGTGTCCCTGCGTGTGACCGACACGGACAAGGAGACTGCCTTCAACGTGGCGGGCCGGGGCGAGATGTCCCTCTCCATCCTCATTGAGACCATGCGCCGGGAGGGGTATGAGTTCCAGGTTTCCCCCGCCCGCGTGCTGTACCAGGAGATCGACGGCGTCAAGTGCGAGCCCATTGAGCGGCTGGTGGTGGACGTGCCCGGCGACTGTGTGGGCGCGGTCATCGAGAAGCTGGGTGCCCGCAAGGCGGATCTGGTGGAGATGACTCCCGTGGGCGAGCGGATGAAGATCGAGTTCCTGATCCCCGCCCGGGGCCTCTTCGGCTACCGCAGCGATTTCCTGACGGACACCAAGGGCGAGGGCATCATGGCCAGCGTGTTCGACTCCTACGCCCCCTACAAGGGCGACATCTCCCGCCGGGGCACCGGCTCCATGATCTCCTTTGAGACCGGCGAATCCGTCACCTACGGCCTGTTCAACGCCCAGGAGCGGGGCACCCTGTTCATCGGGCCCGGCGTGCCGGTGTACGGCGGCATGGTGATCGGCGTCAGCCCCCGGAGCGAGGACATCACCGTCAACATCTGCAAGAAGAAGCAACTGACCAACATGCGGGCCAGCGGCTCCGACGAGGCGCTACGGCTGGTGCCCCCCAAGCAGATGAGCCTGGAGCAGTGCCTGGAGTTCCTGGCGGACGACGAGCTGCTGGAGGTCACCCCCAAGAGCCTGCGGATGCGCAAGGCCATTCTGGACCTCGAG